>JBFIYQ010000155.1:0-6751 GCA_041605275.1 Gammaproteobacteria bacterium | reverse complement strand
TCGGGACCGAAGTCGGGATCCGCAAGCAGCCGGACGTAAAACGTCGGCACGCCCATGAAGACGGTGGCGCGGGGAAGCAGTCTCTTGACCGTCTCCAGGTCGAACTTGGGGCAGAACAGCATGCCCGTTCCGTTGAGCAAGGTGGTATTGCAGGCGACGAAGAGCCCGTGGGTGTGAAACAGCGGCAGCGCGTGCAGGAGCGTGTCTCCCGGGCCGAAGCCCCAGGTTCGGTGGAGCACCTCCGCGTTCGACGACAGGTTACGGTGGCTGAGCATCGCACCCTTGGGTCGTCCGGTGGTGCCCGAGGTGTAGAGAATCGCGGCGATATCGTCGGGTCCGCAATCGGCCGTTTCAAACGATGCGTTCGCAAAAGCTGCACCCTCGATCAACGTCCCGCGTCCATCGCCGCCGAGAGTAAGCACCTGGGCCACGCCGCCCCTGCGGGCGACGCGCTTTACGACCTCCTCGGCCTGGGGGCGGCATATCACCGCCGACGGGCTCGCATCGGTGATGAAGTAGTCGAGCTCGCGTTCGGGGTATGCGGTGTTGAGGGGAAGATAAATGTACCCGGCGCGAAGACAGGCGAGGTACAGGAACAGCGCCTGGGGTGATTTTTCCACCTGCACCGCAACCCGATCGCCTGCCTTTAAACCGAGTCCGGAGAGAAAGGTTGCGACTTGGGCGGTGAACCGCCCCATGTCGGCGTAGCTGAAGCGCTCGCCCTCGGGCGTTTCAATGAGGAGAACGCTTCGGTCCTCGGGAAACCGCGACTCAAAAAGAGCGTAGAGATTCGCGTTGCTCATATGCGGGCCAGCGCCGGCCCGTCCGGTCGGAAGCACTGGTGACCCAAACGGACCTGCACCCGCACCGGGCGTGCTCAGGCTGCCCTGGCTTTCGCCGGCTCGACGCGGGCGGCGCAGAATTTAAACTCGGGGATCTTGCCTAGAGGATCCAGCGCCGGATTGGTGAGCACGTTGGCTGCGGCCTCGGCGAAGCAGAACGGGATGAAAACCACGCCCTCGGGAATCGCGCTGTCGATGCGGCACTTGAGCTCGATAACACCCCTGCGGGTGGACACCCGAACGAAATCTCCCGGAAGCAGGCCCAGTCGCTTCATGTCGCGAGAGCTCAGGCTTGCCACCGCTTCGGGCTCCAGAGCGTCGAGCACGCTGGCCCGGCGGGTGATGGCGCCGGTATGCCAGTGCTCCAGCTGCCGTCCGGTGGTCAGCACCATCGGAAACTGATCGTCGGGCCGCTCGTCCGGCGGCACGATGCTCGCGGGCACGAGCTTTCCGCGGCCGTCCGGCGTGGGAAAGCCCTCGCCGAAGACAATATTATTGCCCGGTCTATCCGGCGCATCGCAGGGATAGGTCACCGAGTTTTCCTTCAGCAGGCGGTCCCAGGTGATGTTATCCAGAGAATGCATCACCTGTTTCATCTCCGCGAACACGTCCGATGGTCCTGAGTAGCTCCAGTCAAGACCGATTCGATTGGCGATTTCCTGAATGATCCACCAGTCCTGACGCGCATCGCCCGGCATTTCCAGCGCCGCTCTACCCATCTGCACCTGCCGGTTGGTGTTGGTCACGGTGCCGTCCTTCTCCGGCCAGGCGGAAGCCGGCAGCACCACGTCGGCGTGAAACGCGGTCTCGGTGAGAAAAATATCCTGGACCACCAGGTGCTCCAGCTTGGCGAGGCCGGCGCGGGCGTGCTCAACGTCCGGGTCGGACATGGCGGGATTCTCCCCCATGATATACATGCCCTTGATCACGTCGTCATGAACCGCATCCATGATCTCGACCACGGTCAGACCTTTATTCGGATCCAGCGAAGTGCCCCAGACGTCCTCGAACTTCTTTCGAATGTCTTTCACCTCCACCGACTGGTAGTCGGGGAACATCATGGGAATGAGGCCGGCGTCGGAGGCGCCCTGCACGTTGTTCTGACCGCGAAGCGGATGCAGCCCGGTGCCGGGTCGACCGACCTGGCCGGTGATCAGCGAAAGCGCGATCAGGCAGCGGGCGTTGTCGGTGCCGTGAATGTGCTGGGAGATGCCCATTCCCCAGAAGATAATCGCGCGCTCGGCTTTGGCGTAGGTCCGGGCCACGTTGCGAATGGTCTGCGCGTCGATACCGCAAATGCTTTCCATTTCTTCAGGACTGAAGTCCTTGATGTGACGCTTTAAGTTTTCAAAGCCTTCCGTTTGCGCCGCCACGTACTGCCGGTCGAAAAGCTCCTCGGTCACGATGACGTGCAGCATGGCGTTCAGCAGCGCCACGTCCGTGCCCGGCTTGAACTGCATCATGTGGGTGGCGTACTTCCTCAATGCCTGTCCCCGGGGATCCATGACGATGAGCGTGGCGCGCTTGGCCGCCTGCTTGAAAAAGGTCGCGGCAACGGGATGATTCTCGGTGGGATTGGCGCCGATGACGATGATGACGTCGGAGTCTTCGCAGGCGGTGAATGGCGCGGTGACGGCGCCCGAGCCGATACCCTCGAGCAGCGCGGCCACCGACGAGGCGTGACACAGCCGGGTGCAGTGATCCACGTTGTTGGTTCCGAACCCGGTGCGAACAAGCTTTTGCACCAGATAGGCCTCCTCGTTGGATCCCTTGGCGGAGCCGAAGCCGGCGAGCGCTCGTGACCCGTCGCGGTCGCGGATGCGCTTCAAACCCTCGGCGGCGCGATCAAGCGCTTCCTCCCAGGTGGCCTCGCGGAAGTGAGTCAAGGGATTCGCCGGATCCACCTCGCAGTCGGCATTTTTGGCAGCGACATCGCGGCGGATCAACGGAGTTGTGAGCCGGTGTGGGTGCTTGACGTAATCGAACCCGAATCGGCCTTTGACGCACAGGCGATTATGGTTTGCCGGTCCATCGCGGCCCTGAACGGCAATGATTTCGTTGTCTTTGATTCGATAGCCAATCTGGCAACCGACGCCGCAGTAGGGACACACGCTCTCGACCTCTTCGAGCTCAAGGCGCTTGTCGACCCCTTTCTCGTCCACCAGCGTCGCCTCCATAAGCGCGCCGGTGGGGCAGGCCTGGACGCACTCGCCGCAGGCAACGCAGGTGCTGTTGCCCATTGGATCATCGAAATCAAAAACGATCTTTGAGTCTATACCCCGGTAGGCCATGCCGATGACGTCGTTGACCTGGACCTCGCGGCAGGCGCGAACGCACAAATTGCAGTGAATGCAGGCGTCCAGGTTGACGCGCATGGCCGGATGGCTCGGGTCCGGCGAAGGCAGATCGCGCTTTGGAAATCGACTCTTTTCCACCGACATCGATTGCGCCCACTGCCACAGCTTGGAGTCGTGCTCATGGGCAACTTCGCGAGCGGGCTGGTCCGCAACCAACAGCTCCATCACCATCTTTCGAGAGAATTCGGCGCGCTCGCTTTCCGTGCTCACCTTCATTCCAGCGGTCGGTTTACGGATGCACGAGGCCGCGAGCACGCGCTCGCCCTCGATCTCGACCATGCATGCTCGACAGTTGCCGTCGGCGCGATAGCCGGGCTCGGGGGAGTAGCAAAGATGCGGTATGCGAATACCGTTGCGAAACGCGACCTGCCAGATGGTCTCACCGGGCTTGGCCTCTACCTCGAAGCCATCCAGGGTGAAACGGACTGTCTCGCTCATGTGATGTCCTCGCGAAAATACTTCATTACCGACTTTAGCGGGTTGGACGCCGCCTGGCCCAGTCCGCAGATGGAGGCGTCGGCCATGGCGCGCCCAAGCTCGTTCAGTACCGGCTCGTCCCATTTGGGTTTGACCATGAGCTTCACCGCCTTTTCGGTGCCCACCCGGCAGGGGGTGCACTGGCCGCAGCTTTCGTCCTCGAAAAAGCGCATCAGATTGATTGCTGCGTCTTTGGCGCTGTCCTTGTCACTCAAAATCACCACCGCGTGGGATCCGACGAAGCAGCCTTGTTTTTCCAGGGCGCCGAACTCGAGCGGAAGATCGCCTAAGCTCGCGGGGAGAATTCCTCCGGACGCTCCGCCCGGCAGGTAACCCTTAAAGGTATGTCCCTTAGCCATGCCGCCGCAGAACTCGTCGATCAGCTCTTTGACGCTGATTCCCGCCGGCGCCAGCTTGACCCCCGGCTCCTTGACCCGACCGGATACCGAGTAGCTGCGAAGCCCTTTGCCCCCGTTGCGTCCGTGGCTGGCGAACCACTGTGCGCCTTTTTCAACGATGTCGCGCACCCAGTAAAGCGTCTCGACGTTTTGCACCAGGGTTGGACGGCCGAATATGCCGACTTCCGCGACGTAGGGAGGACGGTGCCGCGGAAGTCCGCGCTTGCCTTCGATGGACTCAATCATCGAGGACTCTTCGCCGCAGATGTAAGCCCCAGCGCCGCGGCGAAGGTGAATCTCGGTGTGGCTGGAAAGTCCCGCCGACTCGAGCTTCGGGATCTCCTTTAACAGAAGCTCGCGTACCGCCGGATACTCGTCTCGCAGGTAGACGTACACGGCCCGAGCTTCCACCGCCCAGGCGGCGATTAAAACGCCCTCGAGGAACCGGTGCGGGTCCCGCTCCATGTAGTAACGGTCTTTGAAGGTTCCCGGCTCACCCTCGTCGGCGTTGACCGCCATTAGCCGCGGCGCGGGATAATCACGAACGATGCGCCACTTGCGCCCGGTAGGAAAGCCGGCGCCGCCTAAGCCTCTCAAGCCGGCATCGTCGAGGCTCTTGGCAACGGTTTCGAAATCTTTCTCGCCGGCGACGCAGGCACGCAGCAAGTCGTAGCCTCCGTCGGCGACGTAAGCATCGAAGTCACGGTACTCGGGGATCTCGGGATGCAGGTGCCCACTCGCTACAGCCTTAGCGATACTTTTGACGGTGGCGTAATCGACGTGATGGTGACCCACCTCGGCCACCGGGGCGGTATCGCATCGGCCCATGCAGGGCGCGCGCACCACGCGGAATTTCTTGCCGGCTTTCTTTTCAAGCGCTTCAAACAGAGACCTCGCGCCCATCATCTCGCAGGTAATGCTATCGCATACCCTGACGGTGATTGCCGGCGGCGCCGCTTCGCCCTGCTGCAGAACGTCGAAGTGGGCGTAAAAGGTCGCGGTCTCGTAAACCTCGGCCATGGGAATGCGCATTTCCTCCGCCAGCGCGGCCATATGCTCCGCCGAAAGACAATAATGCGCGTCCTGAATCAGGTGGAGAAATTCGATCAGCAGGTCCCGCTGACGGGGGCGATCCCCCAACAGCGAGCGAACCTGCTCCAATGCGTCGGCGTCGACCTGGCGCCCCTTGGGCTGAGCGCGACCGCGCCCTTTTCCCGATCCGGGGTGACGTCGCTTTTTGAGTTCTATTCGACCGCCGGACATCGTCAACTTTATTTTCTAACTATGAACCTGGGTCATTCTAGATAGGATCTGAAACGGAGGTCTGCTTAGACCCCACCCGGGCGTAGTTAATTTACCTAAGCGCAGCGGCCACCGTGGCGCCGATGGTTGCGGGGGAATCCGGAACCTTTACCCCCGCCTTCTTGAACGCTTCGATTTTCTCCTCGGCCCCTCCGCTGCCGCCGGAGACGATCGCACCAGCGTGACCCATGCGCCTTCCCGGTGGCGCGGATACGCCCGCGATGAAGCCTACCACCGGCTTTTTCGGTTTGTTGGCGCGCAGATATTCCGCCGCGGCTTCTTCCGCGCTGCCGCCGATTTCTCCGATGAGGAGAACGCATTCGGTCTCGTCATCGGCAAGGAACAATTCCAGGCAATCGATGTAGGACATACCGATCACCGGATCGCCGCCAATGCCGATTACGGTGGACTGGCCGAGTCCCACCGCGGTGGTCTGGGCCACTGCCTCGTAAGTCAGCGTGCCGGAGCGGGAGACGATTCCCACTTTACCGCGGCGGTGAATCAGACCCGGCATGATTCCAATCCGACATTCTCCCGGAGTGATGATTCCCGGGGAGTTCGGGCCGATAAGTCTCGACTCGGAATCTTGCAGAGCGCGGCGCACCCGAACCATGTCGAGAACCGGTATGCCCTCGGTAATGCAGACGATCAAACCCACGTCAGCGTTGATCGCCTCGATGATGGCTTCAGCCGCATGCGCCGGCGGCACGAATATGACCGTGGCGTCGGCGCCGGTGGCCTCGACGGCTTCGGAAACGCGATCGAACACCGGTAAATACAAATGCTTGGTGCCGCCTTTACCGGGAGTGACGCCGCCAACCAGCCGCGTGCCGTAGGCGATGGAGCGCTCGCAGTGGAAGGTACCCTGGTCGCCGGTAATCCCCTGACAAATCACCTTGGTATCGGCATTGACCAGGATGGCCATCAGCGTCCCCCCGCGGCACGCACCACCTTGGTGGCGGCATCCACCAGGGTGTCGGCGGCGATGAACTGCACCCCGGTGTCGCGCAGCGTCTTCCTCCCCAGGTCGCGGTTGGTACCCTCGAATCGCACCACCAGCGGCACCCGCCGGCTGATCGCCTGGTAGGCGGAAGCGATTCCGTCCGCCACTGCGTCACAACGGGTGATTCCTCCTCCAATCACGTTGACCAGGACGGCGACAACGTCCGAGTCGGAGAGAATCAGCTTGAAAGCCTCCGAGATCTGCTCGCGGGAGGCGACCGGAGGCACGTCGAGGAAGTTGGCCGGCTTTCCACCGCTGGCCTTGATCACGTCCATGGTGGCCATGGCGAGACCCGCGCCGTTGACCAGGCAACCGATGTTCCCGTCCAGCTTGATGTAGTTGAAGCCGTGACGCGCACGCTCCAGCCGGCCG
>JBFIYQ010000154.1:0-6764 GCA_041605275.1 Gammaproteobacteria bacterium | reverse complement strand
TTTCCGTTTGTCCGCAGGGTTGACCACCTCGATGACGCCCTCGAGCGCGTCGATCACGGACTTTCGACGCACCTCAGCACGATCTCCGCTGTAATTTCGGGTCACGGCTCGGACCTCGCCTTTCGAATTTGCCCAGGCAAGGCAGGCCATGCCCACCGGCTTCGCATCGGTGCCGCCGTCAGGGCCCGCCACGCCGCTCACCGCGACCGCCAGTGTGGCAGCGCCTTTGAGCGCGCCCTTCGCCATTTCCTTTACGACTGGCTCGCTCACCGCGCCGTGGTCTTTGAGCGTCGCTGCGGAAACGCCCAGCATCTCCTGCTTGGCGTCGTTGGAATAAGTCACATACGCGCGGTCGAACCAGGCGGAGCTGCCCGCCCGCGTGGTGACCACCTGCGCAATCCAGCCGCCGGTGCACGATTCCGCTGTCGCCAGCACGTCGCCGGAAGCTTTCAGCGCATCACCGACACGCTCGGCCAGATCTTCGAGCTCACTCACGGTTCTGTTACGTCATTCCCGCAATCGTTGTAGCAATCATTGTAGGGCGCAATAGCGCAGCGTATTGCGCCGAGTTCCTTGCCCTAAAATGCATGGCCACGCCTATCGACTAACCCATCATTCCAAGATGAAACCCGCCCTCTTCGCCTCAGTCTCTTGGAAGTGTCTTCAATGCCCCAAACGTCATCCCCGCGATAGCGGGGATCCAGTAAAACACAAATGCATGGAAACTCGTAATGAAGAACTTTGGCTGACAGGAGCCTAAATTCACTGAATCCGAAGTGATTCACACTCCGAATCAAAGGCAGATTTATCTACTGGATTTCCGCTTTCGCGAGAATGACCCGAGAATAGATTTCACCGGTTCGAAAGAATCGATTGGTACAGGCTGTTCAAAGCTTTGTAGGGCGCAATAGCGAAGCGTATTGCGCCGATCTTCCGATCAGTGTCCTTTCAAGACATCAGACCCCTGGAAATTCAATCGACATCCTTCTGGCGTTTCGCCTTGAAGAAATCCCGCAAGAGATCGGCGGAGCGAGCCGCAAGCAGGCCCCCCGCGCATTCGGGACGGTGGTTGAGCACCGGGGAGGCTAGCACGTCGAACACGCTGCCCGCCGCGCCCCAGCGATCGTCGGAGGCGCCGAATACGACGCGGGCGACGCGGGCCTGAACGATAGCCCCGGCGCACATGGGACACGGCTCCAGGGTGACATAGAGCGTGGTGCCCGGCAGACGGTAGTTGCCGAGCGACTTCGCCGCGGCGCGAAGCGCCACGATCTCGGCGTGGGCGCTGGGATCCGCTGTGCTGATGGGCTGGTTGAATCCCGCGCCAATCTCGCCATCCTCATGAACCACCACCGCGCCCACGGGCACCTCGCCAGCGGCTTTCGCATCTTCGGCGAGCGCCAACGCGCGTTCCATCCAGCGTTCGTCGGCTTTGGTGAAAACGGAGGCGGCTTGGGCGGAATCGGCAGGGATCATTGTGGGGGATGGTAACGCGTTGAATCGAAGACCGCTGAGGGAATGGCGTTGGCCGCGATCCCGCGACTCCGGCGCAATACGCTTCGCTATTGCGCCCTACACCTCTGCCATTGTTCGTCCTTATGGATCTACTCCCATTCGATGGTCGCCGGCGGCTTGCCGGAGATGTCATAGACCACGCGGGAGATGCCGGGCACCTCGTTGATGATGCGATGGGAGACGCGCTCGAGGAACTCGTAGGGCAAGCGCGACCAGCGCGCGGTCATGAAGTCGATGGTCTCCACCGCGCGCAGCGCAATGACGTGCTCGTAGCGCCGCGCGTCGCCCATCACGCCCACCGAATGCACCGGCAGATACACCGCAAACGCCTGGCTCACCTTGTCGTAGAGCCCCTCTTTACGAAGCTCCTCGATATAAATAGTGTCGGCGCGCCTTAAAATATCGGCATAGCTTTTTTTCACTTCGCCGAGAATGCGCACCCCCAAGCCCGGCCCCGGGAACGGGTGCCGGTAGACCATGTCCGAGGGCAGCCCCAGCTCCACGCCAATCTTTCGCACCTCGTCCTTGAACAGCTCGCGCAGCGGCTCGACGAGCTTCAGGTTCATGCGCTCGGGCAGACCACCCACGTTGTGGTGGGACTTGATCACGTGGGCCTTCTTGGTGGACGCACCCGCAGATTCGATCACGTCAGGATAAATGGTGCCCTGGGCGAGCCAGCGGATGCCTTCGAGCTTCTCCGCCTGCTCTTCGAATATTTCGATGAACAGCCGGCCGATGTGCTTGCGCTTATCTTCCGGATCCTCGACGCCTTCGAGCGCGCCTAAAAATCGATCCTCGGCGTCGACGCGAATGACGTTGACGCCCAAGTGCTCGGCGAAGGTGGCCATCACCTGGTCACCTTCGTTAAGGCGCAGCAGGCCGTTGTCGACGAAAATGCAGGTGAGCTGCTCGCCGATGGCCTTGTGCAGCATCGCCGCCACCACCGAGGAATCGACGCCGCCGGAGAGCCCAAGCAAAACGTTGTCGCCGTTAACCTGCTCGCGGATGGTGCGGATGCCGTCCTCGATGATCTGACTTGGCGTCCACAGCTCGCCGCAGCCGCAGATTTCGTGCACGAAGCGGGAAACAATGCGCTGTCCCTGCTTGGTGTGCGTGACTTCAGGATGGAACTGCAGGCCATAGAGCCCGCGGGATTCGTCGGCCATGCCCGCAATGGGCGCATTGTCGGTGGAGGCAATGAGCTTGAATCCTTCCGGAAGCGAGGTGACGTGGTCGCCGTGGCTCATCCACACGTCCAACAGGCCGTAGCCCTCGGGGCTGGCGTGGTCCTCGATGTCTTTGAGCAAACGCGAATGACCGCGGGCGCGCACCTGAGCGTAGCCAAACTCCCGATGCGAAGAGGACGCGACCTCACCGCCGAGTTGCGCCGCCATGGTCTGCATGCCGTAGCAGATACCGAGCACCGGCACGCCGGAGTTGAACAGAGCGTCCGGCGCGCGCACCTCACCGGCTTCCATCACCGACTCCGGGCCGCCGGAGAGAATGATGCCCTTGGGCGCGAATTTGCCGATCTCTTTTTCGCTTAAGTCGAAGGGATGGATCTCACAGTAAACCCGCGCCTCGCGGACACGGCGGGCAATGAGCTGGGTGTACTGGGATCCGAAGTCGAGGATCAGGATGCGATCGGAGTGGATGTCGGCGGCGGGTGCGGCGGACCTCGCCGGTTTTTTCGACGCTGTTGCTTCCATTATGCGCGACAGCTCTGAATATTGAAGATCGAATGTCGAATGTCGGGGTTAAACAACGTCGGATGGCCGCGAATCCCGATATTCGATCTTCGCTATTCGAAATTCGACCGGAACCATGGCGAAGTTACTCAACCCGATAATTCGGCGCCTCTTTGGTGATGCTCACGTCATGCACGTGGCTCTCACGCATGCCGGCGTGGGTGAGGCGCACGAACTTGGCGTTCTCGCGCAACTCTTCGAGGGTGCGCGATCCGGTGTAGCCCATGCTGGCGCGAAGCCCACCGGTGAGCTGACCGATCACCGCGCTCAAGCTACCCTTGTAGGGCACGCGACCCTCGATGCCTTCGGGCACCAGCTTTTCCAGCTCGGTAACACCTTCCTGAAAATAACGGTCGCTGGAACCCTGATTCTTGGACATGGCGCCCAAGGACCCCATGCCGCGGTAAGACTTGTAGGAACGACCCTGGTAAAGCTCCACCTCGCCCGGCGATTCCTCGGTGCCGGCGAACAGACTGCCCACCATCACCGAATGCGCGCCGGCGGCGATAGCCTTGGCGATGTCGCCGGAGTAGCGGATGCCGCCATCGGCGATCAGTGGCACGTCGGTTTTCTTCAGTCCCGAGCGCACGTTGAAAATAGCGGTAAGCTGCGGCACGCCGATGCCGGCCACCACCCGGGTAGTGCATATGGAGCCTGGACCGATTCCGACCTTGACCGCGTCGGCGCCGGCTTCCGCCAGGGCCTTAGCGCCGTCGGCGGTGGCGACGTTGCCGGCAATCACCTGCAGGTCCGGATAGCGCTGCTTGATGGAGCGCACCCGGTTGATGACCCCCTGGGTATGGCCGTGAGCGGTGTCCACCACCACCACGTCGATGCCCGCCTCCACCAGGGCTTCCACCCGCTCGTCGGTGCCGATGCCTGTGCTCACCGCCGCGCCCACGCGCAGCTGCTCGTGCTCGTCCTTGCAGGCGTGGGGAAATTCGCTGGCTTTCTGTATGTCCTTCACGGTCATCAGACCGCGGAGCTGGAAGCCGCCGTTCACCACCAGCACTTTCTCAATTCGGTGCTTGTGCAACAGGTGCATCACCTCGTCGCGGCTGGCACCTTCTTTTACCGTGACCAGACGATCCTTGGGCGTCATCACCGAGGAGACCGGCTCGTCGAAACGCGTCTCGAAGCGCAGATCCCGGTGCGTAACAATGCCCACCAGATCGCGCCCGTCCACCACCGGCACGCCGGAGATCTCGTGGGTGCGGGTGAGCTCCAACACCTGGCGGATGGTGGTGTCCGGCGTCACCGTGATGGGATCCTTGATCACGCCGCTCTCGAATTTCTTGACCGTGCGCACTTCCCGCGCCTGGTCTTCCGCGGACATGCTCTTGTGGATAATGCCCATTCCGCCGGCCTGGGCGATGGCGATGGCCAGCCGCGCCTCGGTCACGGTGTCCATGGCGGCGGAAACGATGGGAATGTTGAGAGAGATGCCCCGGGTCAGGTGGGTTTCGAGCTGGGCCTCTCTGGGCAGAATGCTGGAGTAACTTGGAACCAGTAATACGTCGTCGAAGGTAAGCGCCTGCTCGATGGCTGCCATATGATTTCCTATAGAAATCCCGGAGGTTAAAAATAGCCGATCATTATATCTTCTCAGCCTTTTGGGGTAAATGAGAGGTGCGTGCGCGGGCCGCCTCGATGGGGCCGGTTGTAGGCCAGATCTACGGTGGTTAGAGTGCAGCCACCGCCGTAAACAAACGCAACAGGGAATCTGAATTGTCCGGCGACAGTAAATCCGCGGATCCGGTTCGCATCAAGGACGTTTACACCGTCTCGCGCCTTAATCTCGAGGTGCGGTCGTTAATCGAGTCCAGCTATCCGCCCATCTGGGTGGAAGGGGAGATCTCCAATCTTGCCCGCCCCCGCTCGGGCCATATCTATTTCTCGCTCAAAGACGACAGCTGCCAGGTCCGCTGCGCCATGTTCCGGATGGCGAACCGCCAGCTCGAGTTCGACCCGGAAGACGGAATGCAGGTGCTGGCCAACGCGCGGGTCAGCCTTTACCCCGAGCGCGGAGAGTTCCAGCTCATCGTTCAGTACATGGAGGAAGCCGGAGCTGGGGCGCTGCGCCGCGCCTTCGAAGCGCTGAAGCAGCGACTTGCCGCAGAGGGGTTGTTCGACGAAGAGAAAAAGCGCCCGCTACCGGAATTTCCCGACACCATCGGTGTGGTCACCTCGCCGACCGGCGCAGCTCTGCGCGACATCCTCCACGTGGTCCGGCGAAGACATCCCGGAATTCGTGTCGTGATCTACCCGGTGCCGGTGCAGGGCGCTCAAGCCGCGCCGGAAATCGTGCGCATGATTGGCGTCGCCGGCGCGCGTGGGGAGTGCGACGTTTTGATCCTGGCCCGCGGCGGCGGGTCCATCGAAGATCTCTGGGCGTTTAACGACGAGCTGCTGGCGCGGGCAATCCGCGCCTGTCCCATTCCGGTCGTGACCGGCATCGGCCACGAGGTGGACTTCACCATCGCCGACTTCGCCGCCGACCGGCGCGCGCCGACGCCTTCCGCGGCGGCGGAGCTGGTGACCCCGGACGTGCGCCATCTGATCACCCGCATTGCTGGCTCGAGGCAGCGTCTGATCCAGCTGATGGCGGCCCTGATTCGAAATCAGCGCGAAAACCTCGACTGGCTGTCAAAACGGTTGCTGCTGCCGCGGCGGCGTCTTCTGGATCTCACCCAGCGGGTGGACGAGCTGAGCCTGCGGATGAATCGCTCGGCCCGCGGCGTGACGGTGTCGCGGCGCGCCGCCCTTGCCGCGCTCAACGCCCGGCTCAGCGCCCGTCACCCCGCCTCGCAGATCGAGCTTAATCGGGCCCGCCACGCGGACCTGCGCCGCCGCTTGACTGACTTTACCCGCCGGCGGTTAAGCGACGCCCGCGCCAGGGTCTCGGAAACCACCCGGGCGCTCAATTCCATCAGTCCACTGGGCACCCTGGAGCGCGGCTACAGCATCCTGACCCGGGCGGAAGACGGCGCCCTGGTGCACACCGCGGAAAACGTCAAACGGGGCGAACGGATTCACGCCCGGCTTGCAAAGGGCGAGCTGGATCTGACGGTGGAGGGAAAAAAAAGCGGTTAACGCGGTGAAGAGATACGACGGCAGGGAACTCGTATGTCGCTGGAAAAATTCGGGTCACGTATCACTTGCCACTCGCGGTCAGTCGTAACGCAATGCATACCAGACCGTGCCAAGGTATTCGCGAAGCGCGGTGGCGGATTGCTTCAGCGCCCGGGCAGACGGCACTAGCGTAATAAATTTGCTGACACTTGCGTCGCCCTTGCGGAATCCCGTGGGCGCCGGAATCACACCCATCCCCGCGCGCTCGAAGGCGTCCACTGCGCGGCTCAAGTGGGACGCGTGGGAAACTAGATAGGCACGGTGAACGCCGTCTGCTTTAAGGATCTTGGCCGAGAAGCGCGCGTTCTCCTCGGTGTTGTTCGAGTTTGATTCGATCCACTTCACCGGCACCTGAAAGTCCTCCTCCAG
>JBFIYQ010000153.1:0-6782 GCA_041605275.1 Gammaproteobacteria bacterium | reverse complement strand
TATATCACCTGATCCAGGCCGTCGCGGTGCTGATGCTGTTTTTGAGCGCCCGCGGCATTGTTCGTCAAGGAGCATGAAGATGATCTCTCGCCGCAGCCTGCTGAATCTCTTGACCAAGGGCGGAGCGGGACTCGCGCTGGCGCCCTACGCGCTTCCCGGCCACGCGACCATGAGCACCCGCGCCGTGGTCAACGACGTTCACTCCAAGCTCAATCCCACGTTGGTTCACGACATCGTTCCGGTGGACTCCACGGCCACGGTCAAGTCTGTCATCGGGCGGGCCCGGGCGGAAAAGCGCGCCGTCAGCATCGCCGGAGGGCGTCACGCTATGGGCGGCCAGCAGTTCGGCACCGGCAGCCTCAACATCGACACCAGGAAGATGAACCGAGTGCTGCACCTGGATTCGGACCGCGGCGTGGTCGAGGTGGAGGCCGGGGTCCAGTGGCCGGAGCTGATCGGCCGTCTGGGCGAGATGCAGGCAGACTCTCAGCGGGGATGGAGCATCGTGCAGAAACAGACCGGGGCGGACCGGCTGTGCCTGGGCGGCGCGCTGGGCGCCAATATTCATGGCCGGGGGCTCAAGCTGAAACCCATTATCGATGACGTGGAGTCCTTCGTGCTGGTGGACGCCAACGGTGAGGCGAAAGTCTGCAGCCGAAGCGAAAACCCCGAGCTGTTTCGCCTGGCCATCGGCGGATACGGGCTGTTTGGCGTCATCACCCGTATCAAGCTTCGCCTCATGCCGCGGACTAAGCTCGAGAGAGTGGTCGAGCTGGTAAGCATCGATGAGCTGATGCAAAGATTCGAAGACAGGATCGGCGATGGCTATCTCTACGGCGACTGCCAGTTTTCCATTGATCCGAAGTCACCCGACTATCTAAGAAAAGGGGTGTTTTCCTGTTACCGCCCGGTGGATGACTCGACGCCGGTGCCTTCATCCCAAAAAGTCCTGGGCGCGGACGACTGGCGCAAGCTGTACCTTCTCTCTCACAACGATCCCGCGCGAATCTTCGATGTCTATTCGTCCTACTATTTAAGCACCTCCGGACAGATATACTGGTCGGACAACCATCAGCTCAGCACCTATCTAGACGATTATCATCAGCTGGTGGACCAGCAGATGGGCGCGGTATTTCCGGGAACGGAAATGATCACCGAGGTGTACGTGTCCCGATCCGATCTGGACGCGCTCATGTCATCGCTGGCGGGGGATTTTCGCCGTCACGATGTGCAGGTGATCTATGGGACCATCAGGCTGATTGAAAAAGACACGGAATCATTCCTCGCCTGGGCGAAGCGGGATTACGTCTGCGTGGTGTTGAATCTCCACGTGGACCATAACCCCCAGGGTATCGCCAAGAGCGCGGAGGATTTCCGGCGCATCATCGATCGCGCCATTGAATTAAACGGCAGCTACTTTCTCACTTACCACCGCTGGGCATCGCGCCGGCAGGCGGAAACCTGCTATCCGCAGATGGCCAGATTTCTGGAGCTCAAGCGTCGCCACGATCCCGACGAGATTTTCCAAAGCGACTGGTACCGTCACTACCGCCGGCTGTTTAGCTAGCTCGCGGCGGTATCGCGCGCTTGCGTCCCGGCCCGCTCTGCGCGGTCAACGCGAAAAGTTCGCAACCTTGGGTTTCGCGAGCCGTTCGAAATCGGCGTAGTCGAGCTGTAGCAGCTCGGTGTGCGATCCCGCGTTGAAGGCGATCTGCGCGTCTTTGGTCAGCGCCTCGTCGGTGAACACCTGCATGCCGTAGAGGTTGCCAAACGGGGGCATGGCGCCAAGCTCGACGCCCTGAAACGCGTCTTTGAAATCGTCTTCGGTGGCGAGCGTTACCGACTTTGCGTTTGCCGCGCTGCGGAGAAGATCCAGATCCACCTGGTCGGTGGCGCGAAGCACCGCCATCGCCATCTTCCCGTCCATGTTGACCATGACGGTCTTGGCCACCTCGCGGCCGGGTATGTGGGCCGCGGCGGCAATCTTCTGCGCGGTATAAGCAGGCGAGTGGCTGATGGTGACGTATTCCACCTTATTCTCGTCGAGAAAGCGGGTGAGCGTGTTGATGGGCATGGGGCCTCCCGGGCCGTGGCGCCGGCGCAGGCTGCGCCGGCGGCCGGATTTAGAGTGTAAGATTATTATCCGCCCGGAAGATTAAGAAGAAAACGATCTGGATCAATCGCCGCGAAGGTTCAAAATACAGTCGTTTACGAATTCAGACTGACCTCTAAACTGACCGATGGCAGCCCGCAAAAAGCCCATGGATACCGACCGGCTCGAGCGCGCGGTCAAGGCCGCGCGGGAAAACCATGAGCGCCGGGTGCGCGGCTTTCGAGAGCAGGCGCTCAAGCTCTATCCCTGGATTTGCGCGCGCTGCGGGCGCGAGTTCACCCGGGACAATCTGCGAGAGCTTACCGTTCACCACAAGGACCACGACCACGACAATAATCCCCCGGACGGTAGCAACTGGGAGCTGCTGTGTCTTTACTGCCACGATCAGGAGCACGACCATCTTTCGGCGACGGGCGATGGCGAAAGCCCGCGTGCATCGGCGCGAGCGCCGGAATCGCGCTTCAAGCCGTTTGAAGGACTGGACGGGTTACTTAAAGGGAAAAAATGATCCCGCGCTGCGGCGAACGCGTGGATGCGTCGCCTGAAGGAAGAAAATCAGATTCGGTCCGAGGGCAGGCGTTTCGCCGCCGTTTCCGCCGTGCCCGAATCGGGCGGCGGGAGGTCCGACGGGGCCATGACCGGCGGCTTCTTGTCCGCCGGCTTAGCCTTCGCCGCGGGCGGCTCTTTGGGCTCGGGTTTCGCGCTGGCCAGCTGCTTCTTTCGCCCGCAGATAAAGGCGGCGTGAGCCTTGCGGTCGATGTGGCCGTCGATCTTGCCGGGATTGCAGCCCATATCGGCCAGCTTCTGCTCTTCCTCCCGCACCACCACCAGCGCCTGCTGGAGCGCATTGTCCAGGCCGCGGGTGTGCACCGCGAGGCCGTAGACGTCGGACTGGAACACGGCCATGGCCATGCCGACCACCTGGCCCCGGCGATTGACGATGGGACCACCACTCAAGCCCGGATGCAGCGGCGTGTCCAGCTCCATCACCTCCGGTCCGACCACGCGGACGAAACCGCGCACGGCCTGGGGTATGGCAACGCCCTCGCGCAGGCGGGAGAACGGATAACCCACCGCGAGCACATCGTCCAGCGGCTCGGTCTTACCCTTCGCCAGTTTCAGGCGCTTGAACTTGGAGTCGAAGTCCATGATCTGGAACACCGCCACGTCGCTGCCGTCGGGCACCGGCACCGGCACCATGACCATGCCGGCGGGCGTCGACGCCAGCTCCTCGGAGATATTGATCTGGGGCGAATACAGGAACCTCAGGCCCTTCACGTCCTGATCGCTGCGATAGCCTGTATCTGAGGAGATTTCCTTCTCGTCTTTGGATTCGTTCATCACGGTGGACCCGGTCATCCAGACGCTCCAGCGCACGCTGTCGGGGACATACTTCACCAGGCCGAGCTCTTTCAGCATCAGAAACTCGCGCTCGTAGCGCCAGGGGAACAGCACGTGCTGCGCGGTCAGCCCGAGCCCGTCCTCGGCGATCAGGAATCCCGTGCCAAAGGAGTTGTACTCGGATATCTCGTTGGACCGGGTAATCTCGACTTTGTACGACGTGTGTATAAAGACAACGGAGTCGCTCGCGGTCTCGAGAATCCGCTTGTACAGCTCGCCCTCCGGTTCCTGCGACTTGATCTGCGACTTGACCGACTCCAACAGCCTTCCTTCTAATTCTTTGAAGTTCTGGTACGTATCCACCATCTTGGAGGAGAAATCTTCGCGCAACGAGGCGATACGCCTTTGGGTTTCTTCCTCCAGGTCTTCCCGCGCTCTTGTATCTTCCTCGCTCAAGCGGGCGAGATTTTCGCGCGCGCGGGAGCTGATGTCGTTCAGCCTGCGGTCGAATTCCACCCGGATATCCCGATTGGAGGCCTCTTGCAGCAGCTGCAGTTCCGTAATCGCCCCCGAGAGCTGAGTTTCCGTGGATTCGAGACGACGCAGCGTGTCCATGACCCGGGTTTCGGTCCGAGCCAGTCGCTGTTCGGCGTTCACCAGCTGAATTCGCGCCTGCTTGAGCACCGTGTAGACGTATCCGGCGTACCCGGAGCCGATTACCGTCAGCAGCAGCATGGCAACGGCGAGAAACTGCCGTCGGATGTACCAGGGCGTGAGCACGTCCGCGACCAGGCTGTAGAGCCGGCGGCCGGACTTGTCGATTACGTCCAGACGGCTGCCGGGTCTCAGGTGCCGCTCGGGCTCCTCGATGCTTTTGCCGTCGACGGCGACGGTGACGAAATTCTTGAGTTCGTGCGGCGGAAGCTGGGTGGAAAACTTCAGGATCCGCCCATCACGGCTGAGCTCGAAGAGCACATCGGGGCCGCTTCCGTCCGGGAGCCGCATCTCGCAGTCCTCGGCGTAGCCGCAGCGCAGGCGCTGGGGAAACTGGCCTTTGAGCAGCCTATGGTCGGCCGCATCCTGGAATCGGACGTGGATCGGCCTGTCGGTGGATCGCCTTGACGGTTTCATAAGCGGTCAGGGATCGACCGCCTGGACTCGCCTGCGGCAACGTCCCGCCACCGCCCCAAATGGGCGATATACGGCCCTTGCCTTGCGCTCGCGATCATGCGCGGCCCCGCGATCGATGAAAAACCCTTCTATTTCTAATAGTTGATGGGAATCCCGGCGTCCAGCCGAGTTGCAGAAGGGTGTGACGCGCTGCTCAGAGGATTTGGGATAAAAACTCCCGCGTGCGCGGGTCTTTAGCTTCCTTGAAGAAGGTTCTGGGCGGGCCGTGCTCGACAATGACGCCGCGGTCGGTGAAGTAGATGTGGTTGGCAAGCTCTCGGGCGAAGCCCATCTCGTGGGTGACCAGCATGCAGGTCATGCCGTCCTCGGCCAGGTCGCGGATGGTGACCAGCACCTCTTTCACCGTTTCCGGGTCCAGCGCCGCGGTAACCTCGTCGAATAACATCACGTCCGGGTTCATGGCCAGTGACCGTGCAATGGCCACGCGCTGCTGCTGTCCCCCGGAGAGCTCGCCGGGAAAGTTGTTCTCCTTGCCTTCGAGCCTCACTTTCTTAATTAATGCGCGGGCGTGATCTTCTACTTCCGCCTTGTCCTTTTTGAGCACGTGAATGGGCGCCATCATCACGTTCTGGATTGCCGTCTTGTGGGGGAAAAGGTTGTACTGCTGAAACACCATGCCGACTTTCTTGCGAAGCTCGAGTTTATCCAGCTTGGGGTCGTTGACCTCCTGGCCCTCAACTTTGATCGACCCCTTATTTATGGGGTTGAGGGCGTTGACGCAGCGGATCAGCGTCGATTTGCCCGAGCCCGAAGGCCCGATGATACAGACCACTTCACCCTTCATAACGTCGAAGGAGATTCCCTTTAGCACCTGGAGATCGCCGAAGGATTTGTGCACGTCCTTGATGCTCACCATGGGCTGGTCCGGTGTCCAGGACTTCTCGGTCAATGTTTCAGACATGGTTCAACTCACCTCGGGACGCGTCCCGGCTCAGATCTTCACCGTGTACTTGCGTTCCAGATAAATGGTCCAGCGGGCGATGGGATAGCAGTAGAGGAAGAACACCACCATTAAAAAGGTGTAACACGGCGCCAGCAGTTCGGGGCGGCTGTCCTCGGCCGCCATCGCCTGCTGGGCGAGATTCACCGATTCCTCCACTCCCATGATGGAGCAGAGCGGCGTCGCCATGGTCAGAATCGCATACCAGTTCATCCACGGCGGAATCATGCGCTTGAAGCACTGGGGCAGGATGATCATCCAAAGCTGCTGCATGCGGCTGAAGGCGAGCGCCTCGGAGGACTCCCACTGGCCGGTGTCGATGGACTGGACCGCGCCCCGCACCACTTCCGAGAGGTTAGCCATCACTGGTAGAGAAAAACCGATGGTCGCCTTGATCCATGCCGGGATCGAATAGATTTCGCCGAAGATTCTCACTTCGAAAGGAAACAGCAGCATGATGCAGAACAGCAGCACCAGCCAGGGCGAGTTGCGGAAAAACTGGGTCACGCTCCAGGAGAACATCCGCACCGGCTTGTAGATCGATATCTGCCCCAAGCCCAGGGCGGCGCCGGCAACGGTGCCGATGGCCATGGCGAGAAAGCTGATGGCAAGATTGAGCACGAAGCCGTTGCCGTTGGCCCAGAGGATTACCGGCATCCAGCGCACCAGGGTGGCAATGGGCGAGCGATCAGGAGCGCCCCCAGACTGCGCCTCGGCCGCCCCGAGGGCGAGCAGAAACAGGGCGAACAACGCGAAACCGTGCCAGGCTTTGAGCTCCAGCCGCCACGCACCCTCGCGGCGGTCGCGCGTCGCGCATCGGGTAAGACGTTCCGCGGCCGGCGCGAGCACCGGCAGATCCGTACAGGCCGGGGCGGTGATACCGGGAATGGCCGTGCGCGTATTCATGCAGTTTGCCCAACGCCCGGGATGCGCATGGCGCGCTCCCAGCGATGCATCATCCATACCAGCACGCCCACCAGGGTGACATATACAATGAATAGCGTTGTCATCATCTCCGGAACGTTGACGTTGTCGGACCAGATCTGATTGGCGGTATACATCATCTCCGGCACCGCGATGACGTAGGCCAGCGTCGTGGTCTTCACCAGATTGACGAGATTGTTGTTGAGTGCCGGCAGGCTGACGCGAAATGCCAGCGGCAGCACGATGTAGATGTATGACTTGAGCCGCGTGTAG
>JBFIYQ010000152.1:0-6843 GCA_041605275.1 Gammaproteobacteria bacterium | reverse complement strand
GAAGGGAAGAAAGCGCTGCAAAAACGGCGGCCCCGACTTGAAATAGCGTCGCGCGTCCGGGCTCAAGGGGAACTCCAGATATTTCTCGGAGGGAAACTCGCCGCGCTTCTCAAACAGGCCGCCGCCGCCGTGAACCTCGTCTGCCGCCTGCAGCAGCAGATCCACCAGCGCCGGGTGCAGGCTGGGACTTGCCACCAGGGTTGCCGCCGGGGCGAGTAGCGCCACGTCACTGGCGGGCACGTTTGCGCTCATGTCGATGACTCCTTCAGGCAGTATCACCGAAGACAGGAATCGATGGATGCGCGTGTAAGCCGAGGCGCGGCTGAAACTCATGAGCCGCGTGCCCGGAAGTTCGAACAGCGCCTTCACCGACGGCGAATCCGTTGAAGCCACCAGAAACACCGCATCCGCCTCATCGGTCTTCAGCGCCTCAACGGCTTTCTGGCCGCCCAGAGGTAAAAGCGTGGCGCTGGCGTCAGAAATCCCGTTTTCGGCAAGGATACGAACCGCCACTGCGCGGGTTCCGCTTCCTTCCGAACCCACCGCAAGTCGCTTGCCGCGAAACACGGTGACATCAGCCGCCGGCGCGTCGGCGCGGTAAAACACCCATAAAGGCTCGAAGTAGAGACTGGCCAGCCCGATGAGGTTGCCATCGCGGCTGAATTCCCCGGTGCCCCCTTGAACGAAAGCGACGTCCACGCGATCAGAATCCGCTTCGAGCAGCTTCAGATTTTCCACAGACCCCGCTGTTGCCCGCACCTCCAGCTCGACGCCGTGGCGCTCGAGCAGCTTCTTGTAGCGTTGCGCGTACAAGTAATAGGCGCCGTCCGTCCCGCCAGACGCGAGGGTAATCCGGTTGGGGGGCGCCGGATCGACGAACTGATAGGCAACGACAAATCCGAGCAGGGTGACGAAAATCGCCGATCCCAGAATCCTGACGTGATCCCGCCATGATCGGCTATCGGGTCTCTGCACCACCGTCCGGTCCTCCTCGAATTCGCGTCGCCCGGCCTTCTCCGGGTGGAGATTAATTTAATTTTGATGATGGTTGAAACGACCTCGGCGAAAGCGCCGTATTCCGGGGGCCACCGCCGCTGCGCCTGCGAAAAAATGTGCCAGACTTTGAGCATAAACCCGTGCTTGAGACATCACTTTGACCCGAACATTCAACCTCGCGTCGGCGGCGATCCTGAGCGTTTTGGCACAGCTCACGTTAACACCGACGGCGGCAGCGCAATCGGACGCCGTGCCCGGCGACCCGGGTATCGTTGTTCGGCACTCGGATCTCAAGCCGGAACCCTCCGAAAAGGCAGAAACCAAAGCCTCACTCAGTCTGGGCACCCGGGTTCAGGTGAGCGAGTTTTGGGGACGCTGGGCCCGAGTGGCCGCCGCCGAATCGGGGCAGGGCTGGATCCCAGCCGCCAACGTCAGGATCAGCCAGAAGGAGGCAAAGACCGGCGGAGCGATGACCGGATTCCTGAGACGCATCACCGGCGCCGTCAGCTCCAGGCCTTCGTCCAGCGGCGAGTCGGCGCACATGGGCATCCGAGGACTCGAGCCCGGGGACGTGGCCAACGCCAGGCCGAATCCCGCGGAACTCGCGAAGCTCAATGCCTACCGCGCCACCCGACCGACGGCAGAAAAGCACGCCCGGGACGTTCAGCTTGCGCGCCGAGCTTTTGACTACGTGAGATCGACCGAGACCGCACAGCGGTCCTCGAATCATCAATCAACGCCGAGCGATCGCAACTGACATGAAACGCACGGGGTTCATTACGGCCATCGCCGTCCTCAGCGTCATCAGCGCAGGCGCGCTTGGCCTGGATCTCAAAATTTTCGGCAACAAAACTGCGGAAGGTGTTTCCACGCTGCTCAGCAAAGCGATTGAGAAGCGGGAGACGATATTCGGAAACGTGACCGAGGAACAGGAAGCCGAAATGGGAACGGCGGCGGCGTCCGTATTGCTCGGCGCCGCGCCGCTGGTCGACGACGCCGCGCTTCAGCGCTACGTCAATAACGTGGGAATGTGGATTGCGTTGCAGTCGGAGCGGCCCAATCTCGACTGGCGATTCGGCGTATTGGAAGACGACACCATCAACGCCTTTGCCGCGCCCTCCGGCTATGTTTTTATCACCAAAGCGCTTTTTCGCGTGCTTCGCAACGAGGCCGAGCTGGCCGGCGTGCTCGCTCACGAAATTGCCCACGTGGTGGCCAAACACCACGTGGAAGCCATGGTTAAACAGGACCGGCTCTCGGTACTGGCGGAAACCGCGCAAGGCGTCTCGGGAGAGGATTCGTGGATCGGAGACGCCACGGTGGCGGCCAGCAAAAAGATTTACACCAGCGGTCTCGATAAAAGCGTCGAGTTCGAAGCGGACCGAATGGGCGTAGTGCTGGCGGCCCGCGCCGGCTACGACGCGTTCGGACTGTTGCACACCCTCATGACTCTTGACGGCGCCGGTAGCGACAGTGAGTTCCTGAGCTATTTCCTCAGCACGCACCCCGCTACCAGCAAGCGCATCGAGGCGTTGAACACGGTGCTTGGCACTATGATCGACGGCGATCCCGGCCGCGCGCCCGGAAACGAGCTGGCCCGCCTTCAGACCAGTCTGAAATAATAAAAGGAGGCAGCGTACTGATTCCGCCACTGAGAACAATGGTGAAACGGATAAAGAACACCGTCCCCTTGATTCGCTAAAGATTGTTCAAAATGATACGCATCGCCTCGGCGAGCGTTTTTACCGAACCGGCGTGATCGCCCGCGTTATGCTGCGCCTCGCCTTCATCCCGCAGCATCTTTACCTCTTCTTTCTGCTTGGCGCTCAAGCTGGTCTTGGGCAGGGCCTTGTCGATGACTTTAACATCCGCCGGGCAGTGGAAGGCCAGCGCCGGTGCGGAGAATGCGATCAGCGCCGCGGCGCAAATCAGGCTACGTGAGATCATGGTGTTTCCTCCTTCTTCTGTTTAGGACCGGTCTGTGCGACGCTTGTCCGGCAGCGCCGCGACGGCGCCGAGCGCGAACCTTGAACCAATCTGCGTTGTTAATCAAACCCCAGGAGCGGGTGTACGGCAACGGGCGGCCTGATCGTGTTTCTATAATCAAACGCCGCTCAATGCATATGGGAACCGGTTCCGGGCTAAGAACCCCGTCAGTCAACCGGCGCGTGGAAAAAATATGAAACCGCGGGCGATATTGGCCGAGGCTTCGGCACGACCGTCGACCGTTTCTGGGGTCGCCCGGTTCGATCAAGCGGCTGAAATTACCCCGGGAAACCGGCGCGTTTGGGCCAGCGACGCTTGCGGCGAGCCGGCATTCATTCTTCTAATTCAGCGAGGTGCCAGATGATAGTCACCACCAACCGTATTCCCGTCGCCGCCGGGCACGAAATCGATTTCGAGGATCGCTTCAGGCACCGGGTTCACCTGGTGGACAGGGCGGCCGGCTTCGTTCGCAACGAGGTGCACCGGCCCAAACCCATGTCCTTTGACCACGACTCGGGGGAATGGCGGGACGACCCCGGGGCTCAGGGCTACTACGAAATCAAGACCTGGTGGCGCTCGTTTGAAGACTTCGTTGCCTGGACTAAAAGCGAGGCCTTTGCCGTGGCCCACCGCAACCGTCCACCCAAGGAAATGTTTGCCGGCCCCAATGTGCTCGAGGTGCACGAGGTATTCACCAGCACGGACTTGGAGCTGTAGAAATCGTCCCGATTGGGGTCACTTCGTTCAGTTGAAACCCCTGCACTCGGGCGTCGTGCGGTGCAACATAAGAAGCCGACTCGGGATATGTACAGAAGTAGTCAGTTCCGTCTTTGAAATTCCCGGGAAAGCGGCGTACTTTGCGCGGATCAAAGCTCGGCTTTCTCCCATCAACCAACGTACGAAACGACCCCCGCGGGAGGAGGAACCCATGATCCATTGGAAAATAAAGGGACGCGAGTTTGCCAACTGCAACTGCTCTTACGGCTGCCCTTGTCAGTTCAACGCCCTGCCCAGCGACGGCTTCTGCCAGGCTGTAGCAGGCTTTGTGTTCGAAGAAGGACATTTCGGCGACGTGGATTTGAGCGGCGTGCGCGCCGCCCAAATTTATGCCTGGCCGGGACCGGTTCACGAAGGCAACGGCCGAATGCAAATAATCGTTGACGAGGGCGCGAGCGAGGAGCAGCGAGAGGCGACATTAAAGATCATGAAGGGTGAGGAAACGGAGCCCATGGCGACCATGTGGTCGGTGTATACCGCCATGTGCTCCACCATTCTGGACCCGCTGTTCAAGCCTATCGAGCTGGAGATCGACGTCGAAGGTCGCACCGGTTACATCAAGGTGCCGGGGGTGTTCGAATCCAGGGGCGAGCCAATCCGCAATCCGGTGACTGGTGACCCCCACCGCGCGCGTATTGATCTACCCCACGGCTTTGAATACGAGATCGCGGAGATCGGCAGCGGCACCACCAAAGCCACCGGCGAGATCAAGCTCGAACTGATTAACAGTTATGCCCAGTTCGCCCATCTCAACTTGTCGAACAAGGGCATCGTGCGCAAAGCCGCTTAAGGCGTATCTTAAAAAGATACTGCCATGAGCGTGGAAGCGTCATCGCTCGACCGGGCGCTCAAGCGCGACCGCCTGATCGTCATCGGCGGCCTGAGCGCGGTTATCGCGCTTTCCTGGATCTACCTGCTTACCGGTGCGGGCATGTCCATTTCAATGGACGGGCCGGCGAGCTGGTCCCTTTCCTACTTTTTGCTCGTGGTGGTGATGTGGTGGGTGATGATGGCTGCGATGATGCTGCCGAGCGCCGCACCCACCATTCTCCTGTTCGCGACTTTGAGCCGGAAGATGGGCGAACGCGGTCAGGCGGTGGTACCCGCCGGAGTGTTCGCCTCGGCCTACGTAGTCGTCTGGGGCGGATTCAGCCTGCTCGCGACGCTGCTGCAGATGCAGGTCGACAAGGTGGCGCTGCTTAATCCCATGATGGCCAGCGCCAGCGTGACGCTGGGCGGCGTGCTGCTGGTGGCGGCCGGGGTTTATCAGTTAACGCCGCTCAAATACGCCTGCCTGCGCCATTGCCGAACGCCGATTCACTTCTTCGCGCATCGCTGGAAGCGGGGCCGTCGGGGCGCTTTTCTCATGGGACTGGAGCATGGCGCATTTTGTCTCGGCTGCTGCTGGGTGATGATGGGCCTGTTGTTTTACGCCGGCGTGATGAACCTGCTCTGGATCGCGGGTCTCGCGCTTTACGTGCTGATGGAAAAACTCGCGCCGGCGGGACACTGGTTGAGCCGCATCGCGGGTGGGGCGCTTGTCGTCTGGGGCGCCGTCGTGCTCGCCAGAACGCTACCGAGCGGCGTGCTTTGACGCTCACGGTAGGCCGGACCGACGACAGGTGGAAATCGCGGGAATCTTATCGCAGAGGTTACTCCGCTGCTCCCCGAAGATGATGCCAGCCTACGGCGATCACGAACCCGGTCAGCACCAGGTGAAAAGTCGTCGGCAGCGGCCGATCGAACCACGCGTCGCCGCGCAGCGCCGTCGCCCCGAGGACCAGCCGCGTCAGCATCACACCCAGATATAAGCCACCGAAAGCAAGCAATGCGGTCCCCACCCCGCGGGAGGCGCGCACCCGCCCTCTGGAGAACCGAAGCGAGATTCGGATCATGGCGAGGAGAATCAGTAGCTGGAAAAACACCAGCCAGCCGTAGGGGAGCGTCGCGCTGTGCCACGCCTCGAAGGGGGGCAGCCATTCCCACACCCGCGCAAGCGGCTGGGCGGCAACTCGAAACGCGAACAAGCCGGTTAACAGCCAGAGCCAGGGGGCGAGCCTCTTTGCCGGATCCGTGGCTTCACTCACGTGGCTGACAAGCCCGTCCGAAGTGTGGCGTCTTCGATCATGGACAACCATATCAACGCAGGATTTCGCCGGAATGGATTTCAATAGTTCACGCGGCATTCCTCGCATCACGCGTACCGCGTTACGCGTCACGTATCACATAATCAGCTCGGCAGCTCATGCATCGACACCTCCAGGTGGAGCGAGTCGGCCATCAGATTCAGCGCCCGCTGAACCTCGCGGCTGTCGAGCTGCATCGGCATGCTCACTCGAATGTCGGCCCGAAAGGTGCGCCGGCTTCCCTGGGTGACTTCCAGACGCTGGTGATGAAACTCGTCGATATTGAGCCGGTTCTTACTCAAAATACGCGAAATGCTCAGTACGATGCCCGGTTTATCCGGTCCCGAGACTTCAATAGCGACCTGTCTTTCGTCATGATGCGGGTGCTCACCCGTGCGCTGATCGACAGCGACGTTGAGCCCCTGGGACTTGAGCCCCTGCATGGCCCTGATGAGCTCTTCGGCATTTTTCTTCGCCACCTCCACCTGAATGATCCCGGCGACCTTTCCCGCAACGCGGGTGATTTCGCTCTCCAGCCAGTTGGCGTCATGGGACGCGGCAACTTCAGCCATAGATTCCACCACGCCCGGACGATCGTCGCCGGTCACCATGAATACCAGGGAGTCAGTCATTATTTGTCTCTCCTCCAAAAGCGCCGGCGTAAGCAGCGCCGGTACGTGTTTCTTATTCCGCCCGAATTATTAATAGTCATTCTGAGCCATCGCGTGGCGCGTTCAGTCGTTCAGGGTCGAGACCGCTTCATTCTCGGGTTCAGCCGATCGATATCGGCCTGAACTTCTTCCCGGCTTCGCTCGTAAACAATTTCCCGTCCCATGACCCTGCCCGCATAGGCCCGCCCGGTGCGCGTAGGCAACAGCTCGCAAGGCACGCTGTGCACGCCTTTGCCCAGCACCACCTGGATGGCATCCGCGTGCTTCTTGAGCACGACGACCTCGAT
>JBFIYQ010000151.1:0-6893 GCA_041605275.1 Gammaproteobacteria bacterium | reverse complement strand
CGGACATCATTTTCGGCGAGCGCACCGCGGTGGTGGTGGATCCGTCAGAGGAGCGGCTCAAGTCCGAGTTCGAAGGCGTCAAGCGGACGTTCGTGCCGCTGCATGCGGTCATCCGCATCGACGAAGTTAACAAAGAAGGTGTCAACAAGATTGTCGCGGCCGGCGAAGGCGGGAACAACGTGACGCCCTTCCCGATGCCCATGTACACCCCCGGGGGCGACAGCAAGGGTTCGAAGTAGCCCGCTCGCGGTCAGCCGGCTGACCGCGTCAAAGCGCGACGCCCACGCGGTTCATCTTGTCCATCCTCGCGGATTTCCCGCCGGCCCGGAAAGCACGCTCAATATTTTCTCCCGGTATTCGACCTCCACGTCGAACACCGTTTCCCGACCCCGGCGACCGGCGAGCCGGGTTCTGAGCAGCGACAGTCGTTTGAGCGCGCGCTGGTGCGCCGGGTCGGCGGGGGCATCGCGCATGATCGTCTCCAGATCGGAAATTTCCCGGCGCAGTCGAACCTCTTCCGGAACATAGCCGGCATTCTTCAGCACCCGGAAAGCGAGGCGCATTTCCGGCGGCACCAGCGCGTCGTCGTCCAGATTCAGCGGCGCGCCGGCGCCGGGCAGATTATCGAGCTCACCGCGGGCGATGGCGTCGAGGATCCGCTGCTCGGCGATTCGTTCGAATTCGAACATGCTGCGGTGGTCGTCTTAGTCCCCTTTCCAGCGACTATAGGGGAGATTGACCAGGGCTGCATTGTAGTAGCGCGGATCCTGCGACACTTCTTTGCCGGTCCACGGCGGTCGCTCGAAAGGTTCGTCCTCGGAGCCGAGCTCGATTTCGGCCACCACCAGACCCGAGTTATCGCCCTCGAATACATCCACCTCCCAGCAGTGCTCGGCGTGGTCGACGAAGTAGCGGGTCTTTTCGATCAGCGGGCGGACGCACAGCATGTCGATCAGCTGTTCCGCCTCGGAGAAGGGAATCTCGTAATCGAACTCTGCTCGGGAGACGCCCACGGTGGCGCTCTTGATATTGAGCCAGCCGCGCTCACCGCTGACGCGAACCCGAACCGAGGCCTTCGGGCTGCCGATGATGTAGCCCTGGCGAATGCGGACGGGATCCCGGGCGAGCTGCCGCCAGCCGTCGTCTCGAACCAGGAATTTCCGCTCAATTTCCGACGGCATCGACTTTCCCCTCAACGAATCAACGGCTTATGGTAGGAGCTCGAGGACTGATTGTGTATCCTGTTCATACGACGCACGGTTCGGCAATGGTGGAGAGGCAGGTTTGAAAATTCTGGTCACCGGCGGCGCCGGATTCATCGGCTCGGCTTTGATTCGCTATTTGCTCGAGCGCACCAACCACGAAGTGGTCAACGTGGACAAGCTGAGCTATTCGGGCAGCCGCGCCACGCTCTCGGTCATTGGAAACGATCCGCGGCATCATTTCGAGCAGGAAGATATCTGCGATGCCGCGGCTTTGAGCCGCGTATTCGAATCCTATCGCCCGGACGCGGTAATGCACCTGGCGGCGGAATCGCACGTGGATCGCTCCATCGACCGTCCCGCGGATTTCATTCAGTCCAACATCGTCGGCACCTACCAGCTCCTGGAAACGTCTCTCGCCTACTGGAAGGGTCTGGACGATCGATCCAGACGGGGTTTTCGCTTCCACCACATCTCTACAGACGAGGTCTACGGCGCGCTGGATCTGGACGGTCCGGCTTTTACCGAGACCACGGCGTACGCTCCCAACTCGCCCTACGCCGCCAGCAAGGCGGCCTCGGATCACCTGGTCCACGCCTGGCACCGGACCTTCGGCCTACCCATGGTGCTGTCCAACTGCAGCAACAACTACGGGCCGTTTCAGTATCCGGAGAAACTGATACCGCTTTGCATCATGAAAGCAATACAGGGAGAGCCGATTCCGGTGTACGGAAGCGGAGAGAACGTTCGCGACTGGCTGTTTGTCGAGGATCACGCCGAGGCGCTCTACCGGGTACTCACCGACGGGCGCACCGGCGAGCGCTACAACGTCGGCGGCGACAGCGAACTGAGCAACATTAATCTGGTGAAAAGGTTATGCGCGGTTCTTGACGAGCTGCGGCCGGACGATCCGGTGGTGCCCCACGAAAAGCTGATTACCCACGTCACCGACCGGCCAGGTCATGATTTCAGGTACGCCATCGATGCATCCAAAATAGAAAAGGAAATCGGCTGGCGACCGGCCACCAATTTCGAAACCGGATTGCGCAAGACCGTCGCCTGGTACCTCAACAACCTGGACTGGTGCCAGTCTGTGACCCAGGGCGCATACTCGGGCCAGCGCCTGGGCCTTCGCGCATAGGCCGGACGCGCGCTCCGGGTTTGCCCGATACGGTGCGCATGGTTTTGAAGTACGCCTTACTTGCGGCGGCCGTCTATGGCGGGCTGTGCCTAGCGCTGTTCCTGTTTCAGGCCCGGCTGGTGTTCATACCGTCGCGCACGGTGTTCGCCACGCCCCAGCGAATCGGGCTCCCGTTCGAAGACGTCTGGTTGCAGTCAGCCGGAGGCGCGCGCATTCACGGCTGGTACATTTCCCACCCGGAGGCACGGGGCACCTTGTTATTCCTCCACGGCAATGCCGGCAATGTCGGCGATCGCCTCGATTCGCTGGCGATTTTTCACGGGCTCGGTCTCAACGTGCTGATCATCGATTACCAAGGCTACGGTAAAAGCGAGGGCTCCATCGGGGAAACCGAAAGCTATCAGGACGCCGAGGCCGCCTGGCGCCACCTGGTGGAAACGCGCGGGATTCCGCCCCGGCGCATCGTGCTTTTCGGCCGATCCATGGGCGGCGCCGTGGCCGCCCGGCTGGCCACCCGGGTCGCACCGGCGGGCCTGATTCTCGAATCGACGTTCACCTCGGTTCCCGACATGGCGGCGAAGGTTTATCCTTTCTTTCCGGTGCGTCTGCTGGCGCGGATTCGCCTCGATGCGAGGACCTCGGTCGCCAGCGTCACCGCACCGGTGCTGGTGATTCACAGCGCGGGTGACGAGATTGTTCCCCTGGCCCATGGTCGCGCCCTGTTCGACGCCGCGCCGGAGCCAAAGCGCTTCCTGGAGCTGCGCGGCGGCCACAACGACGGTTTTCTCGTCTCCCGGGACATTTACGTTGCCGGACTGTCCAAATTCTTGCAGGAAATTCTCCCGGTGGCGCCCGCGTTGAATTAACGCCCGCGGCGCCGGGCTGAATCGGCCGGAGGTCAAAGCTTTCTAACCATGGCCGCGTTGACGATGTGGTATTTCCCCGCCCTGCTCCATCCGGCATGGGCCATGGCCTTCGACGCCCTCGCCGAGCGCGAGGCCGAAGCGCTGATCGAAGACAAAACCGAGAAAAGCCAGGACCGCAATCCGCTGATCTGTTCCGCCTGCGGCGAACGCATTACTTCGGTGCGCGAGCGCGTGGAAATGAACGGCAACCACGCGCACACATTTACTAACCCCCACGGTTTCACCTTCGACATCGGCTGCTTTCGCAGCGCGCCGGGCTGCAAACCCCTGGGCGAAGCAACCGAGGCCTGGACCTGGTTTCACGGTTACGCCTGGCGCGTGGCGGTGTGCGGCGGCTGCGGCTCGCATCTCGGCTGGGGCTACGAGCCCACTCCCGCCGATCCCGACTCCCGGGGCTTCTTCGGTCTAATCCTCGACCGTCTTACCCGCCCCGCCTGAGCCACCCGCTCAAGCGCCGAGGCACTCCTTCAGCACCGACGCGACCCCGTCTGCGTCCAGCGGAAAGGCGCGGGCGAAGCCGCCAACGAAATGTCCACGGTCCGGCGCCAGCAAAAACAGCTCGAAATCGGAAAAGCCGAAGCGCTGTTCCGAATCCGGCAGTCGGGCGATGTAGGCCGCGCGCGCGGTAGAGAAGGCCGGCGTATCGGGCGGTAAACGAGCCGCCTGCCCCTGAACGCTGAACCGGGCCAGCGTCTGCGGATCGCCGTCGCCCCGATCGGGCTCGCCGACGACCAGGGACGCGCCCGGGCGCTGGAGCAGGTTTCGGGTATGCTCGGCGAGACGGCTCAAATGAAGCAGAAATCCGCTGGAGTCGGGCGACAGAGCGTAGGCTACGCTTGACGCCAGCGGCATGCCGTCACTGCCAACGGTGGCGAGCGCCCCCCACCGCTGCGCCCGCAGCAGCGTCATCAGATCGCGGCGATTTTCTGCGTCCATCGAGTGCCGCGGGCGAAGTGAAGCTTCAAACGAAGTAAGCGGTGCGCGTCATGACCCTGGATGCAAAACGCATCGCGCGTTTCACCAGCGGCGGCAGATCCACCGCACCGCGATCTTCTGCGCCGCGCGCGTGCGCCGCTTCGTCCTCGCGCATCTGCTCGAGCACGGCCCGGCTGCGCACGTCGGACTCGGGGAGCCTGGAAAGATGATCCTCAAGATGTGCCACCACCTGGTGCTCGGTTTCGGCAAGAAAGCCGAGATTGACGCGGTCCCCGGCAATACCGGCAACGGCGCCGAAGGTGAGCGCACCCGCGTACCAGAAGGGATCCAGCAAACTGGTCCGGCCGCCGAGCTCGTCCAGGCGCTGCCGGCACCAACGCAGATGGTCGTCTTCCTCCCGCGCCGCCTGCTCCATGGCACGGCGAAGCTCCGGATCCCTGGCGGTGAGCGCCTGCCCGTGATAGAGGGCCTGGGCAGCCACTTCTCCGGCATGGTTGACCCGCATCAGAGCAGCGGATGCCCGCTTGTCTCTCGCGGTCATCGCCTCTGAGTCTTCCGTATGCGCCGGACTCGGCCGGCCGCTGCCGGGATTGCGCCCCTGGAGACTGCGAACGGCGCGATCCAGATTGATTATTATCCGGTCCGCGGTGGTGAAGCGACGTGAGGACATGAAACGCAACTCGGTGAAACGGAGACGCTATTTTAGCCTGACCGCCGCCGGACACGAACGGCCATTCGAACGGCGAGCGGCGCCACGGCCGGAGGGCATCCTGCAGCGGCGAACAAAGAGCCGGCCAACGTGAACGCGCCGGTGGTGGTGGCCAAAGCGCTGACCAAGGTTTACGCCGGTGAACCCGTTGTAGACCACGTCGACGTCAGCATCGATCGGGGCGAGTGCTGGGGGCTGCTTGGCCCCAACGGCGCCGGCAAAACCACTTTCCTGCGCATGCTGGTGGGCCGAACTCCACCCACGTCGGGGAAAGTCGAGGTGCTCGGCCACCCTATCCCCGCACAAGCATCGATCATGAGGGCACGCATCGGGGTGGTGCCGCAGCTGGACAATCTAGACCCGGACTTCACCGTCAACGAGAACCTGCACACCTATGCGGGATACTTCGGAATCGATCACGCCGGGCTGCGCTCGCGCATCCGAGAGCTGCTGGAGTTCGCCGCCTTGAGCCACAAGGCCGACGCCTATCTGTCCACGCTGTCCGGCGGCATGCTCAGGCGACTGTCTCTTATCCGGGCGCTGGTGAATGCTCCTGAGCTGCTGGTCTTAGACGAGCCCACCACCGGTCTCGACCCCCAGGCGAGACAGCTCATATGGCAGCGTCTGCGACGCCTCCGATCCGAGGGCATCACTCAGATCCTGACCACCCATTACATGGAAGAGGCCGAGCGCCTGTGCGACCGGGTGACCATTATGGATCACGGCCGCCTGCTGGATTCCGGGCATCCGCGGGCCCTGATCCGCAGGCACATCGAGCCCCATGTGATCGAGGTCCACGGCGAAGGGCTAATGCGCTGGCATGAGGAAACCGCGTCAAGCCTGGCACCGCGCCACGAGCGCGCCGGTGACGGAATTCTCTATTATCTCGACGACGAGCGACCCCTGATCGAGGCGCTGACCGGACAGGACCAGCTCAGCTACCTGCACCGTCCGGCCAACCTGGAGGACGTGTTTCTCAAACTCACCGGCCGAGAGCTTCGCGATGGCTGAATCCGCTAAGGCCGAATGGATCATTCCCCACCGCGCCGCCCGCTGGCTTCCGGTATGGCGACGGAATCTTCGCGTCTGGAGCAAGCTCGCGGTGCCGTCGCTCATCGGTAACTTCGGCGAACCGCTGCTTTACCTGCTTGCCCTCGGCTACGGCCTTGGCGCCCTGGTCGGACGCATCGGCGACATGCCCTATCTGTTTTTTCTTGCCTCCGGGATTTTTTGCTCCAGCGCGATGATGACCGCTTCCTTCGAGGCCACCTATTCGGCCTACAGCCGCATGGCTGTGCAAAAGACCTGGGAGGCCATCGTCACCACGCCGCTGGACGTCATCGACGTGGTGGTCGGCGAGGTGATCTGGGCGGCCACCAAGAGTCTTTTCAGCGCCGCCGCCATATTGCTGGTGGCATGGGCGCTGGGCGCAGTGAACGGCGACTGGGCGCTGCTTGCGGTGCCGGTGGCGCTGCTCTCGGGATTATGTTTTGCCTCCATGGCCATGGTGATTACGGCGCTGGCCCGCTCCTACGACTTCTTCCTTTATTACTCCACCCTGTGCGTTACCCCCATGCTGCTCATCTGCGGCGTGTTTTTTCCCATCCACCAGATGCCGGAGGCCGTGCAGTCCCTCGCCTGGACGCTCCCCCTCACTCACTCGGTGGCGCTGGCGCGGCCGCTGATCACCGGCGCCCCGGCTGGGGACGTGCTGCTTCACCTCGCGGTGCTGGCGGCTTACAGTTTGGTCGCCCTGAGCGTGGCCGTGACGCTGTTGAAACGCCGGCTGGACGCGTGACGGTCGGATCGGTCCTGCGGGGCGCTCAAATTGACACTGCCACACCCCGCGGGTACGATTCCCCCCCTTTTTTTGAGGCCTTAAATCCTCGGAGTCGCCCAAGCCATGACCACCTTCAGCGCCAAAAAGGAAAGCGTAGAGCGCGCCTGGTACGTCGTCGACGCCACCGACAAGCCGCTGG
>JBFIYQ010000150.1:0-6934 GCA_041605275.1 Gammaproteobacteria bacterium | reverse complement strand
TAAGGCGCGGGAATCCGGGGGCGATGATAGTAGGTGTCACTCCAGTAGTCCGTCAAGCCGTCACCGAGGTCTGAGACTGGGACTGCAGCTGCATCGGTTCGTCGATATGGAAATAGGTTCGTGAGATTTCGTTGTGGATCTGCCCGAGCTCGATTTGCAGTTGGTCGATGAACTCGTGCAGCGCGGAGTTTGATTCCGACATCTTTGCGACGTCGCCGATTTTCACCACTTTCTTGAGCCGTTTAACCGCCTCTCTCGGTCCATCGCTTCGGGAAAGCTCCTGTAGAGACTCATCGACAAGTACGACGCAGCGGTAAACGGAGCGCGGAAACGCCTTGTCCAACAGCAGAAAACGCAGCGCCTCGGCGCGCCGCACGCGCGCCTGCACGTGCTGGCGGTACATCTGATAAGCGGTCAACGATTTCAGCACGCTGATCCACTGAATGTTTTCGAAAGGGAGAAGTCCGGAGGTTTCCGCCGGGATGAGACTTGCCGAGCGGACGTCGATGATTCGCGTAGTCATATCGGCCCGCTCGAGGATGCGGCCAATGCAGAGAAATTCGTGCCCGGCGTCCGCGCTCATGGCGCCGTCGGAAAGTCCGACGAACGTTTGAGCCGCCCGTATGATTCGCTTCAAATAATCATAGCGGCCGCGTTTGGATAATCCGGCCTGAACATTTTCCCGGGCATAGTGGTACAGCTCGTTGATCAACTCCCAGGATTCCCGCGGAATGATGTCGCGGATGGTGCGCGCATTCTCTCTGGCCAAGGAAAGACTGGAGATGATCGAGCCCGGGTTCTGGTTGTCGCCGACCAGAAAGCGCACCACGTTGCGTTCTTCGAAGTCGTTGTAGGCCTTACGGTAAATGTCACCGCTTCCGGTAATTTCGATCAGCGGCTGCCACCCGGGAGCGATGCCCTTGGGAAGGTCCAGCAAAAGGTTGCCGTTGACGTTGATGATGCGACCGGTATTCTCGGCGCGCTCCATGTAGCGTCCGAGCCAGTAAAGATTCTCCCCAACCCGAGAAAGCATCAGGCGCCGCCTCCCTCGACGATCCATGTGTCCTTGCTACCGCCGCCCTGGGAGGAGTTGACCACCAGGGATCCCTTGCGCATCGCTACCCGGGTAAGCCCGCCCATGGTGACGTGCATCTGGTCGCTGGAAAGAATGAAAGGACGCAGATCCACGTGCCGCGGCTCCACGTGCTTACCGACGATGGAAGGCACGGTGGACAGCGTGATCACCGGCTGGGCGATGTAATTTCTGGGATCTTTTTTCACCTGCCGCGCCATGGCGTCGCGCTCTTTCTTAGTCGACACGGGACCGACCAGCATGCCGTAGCCGCCGGATTCGTTGGCCGGCTTCACCACCATTTTTGACAGGTTCTTGAGCACGTGGTCGCGGCACTTGTCGTCGATGCAAAGATAGGTCGGCACGTTGGGCAGGATGGGATCTTCGTCCAGGTAATAGCGGATGATGTCCGGCACGTAGGCGTAAACCACCTTGTCATCGGCGACGCCGGCGCCGGGCGCGTTGGCAAGCGCAACGTTGCCGGCCTTCCACGCTCGCACCAGCCCGGGGACGCCGAGCATCGAGTCCTTTCTGAATGCCTCCGGATCAAGAAACAAATCGTCGATACGCCGGTAGATGACGTCGACCCGCGACAGCCCCTGAATGGTGCGCATGTAAACCACGTTATCCTCGCTTACATGAAGGTCGCTGCCCTCCACCAGCTCGCAGCCCATCTGTTGCGCGAGATAGGAATGCTCGAAATATGCGGAGTTGTATATTCCCGGCGTCAGCACGACTACCTCTGGAACACCCGACCGCCGCGGTGATAGCGCGGCGAGACAGTCGAACAGCTGTGAAGGGTAATCGTCCACCGGGAGGATACCGCCATTCTCGAACAGCTCCGGAAAGACCCGTTTGACCACCTGGCGGTTCTCCAGCATGTAGGAGACGCCCGAGGGTACGCGCAGGTTGTCTTCGAGCACATAAACCGTGCCGTCGCTGTCGCGCACCAGATCCGAGCCGCAGATGTGCGCCCACACTCCCTGCGGCGGATCGACGCCGACGCACTCCTTCCGGAAGTTGACCGACTTGGCCAGCACCTCTTTGGGAAACTTGCCGTCCTTGACGATTTTCTGCTGGTGATAGATATCGTTGATGAAGATGTTGAGCGCTCGGACGCGCTGCTTCAGGCCCGCCTCTACGCGGCGCCACTCGTCCGCCGCCATCACCCGGGGAATGACGTCCAGCGGCCAGGCGCGGTCGATGGAGCCCTCCGCCTGGCTGTAAACGGTGAAAGTGATCCCCATCTCCTTGATGGAAAGCTCGGCGGCCGCCTGGATGGAAAACAACTCGTCCTCACCCAGCGAGGCAAGATAACGGGTCAACACCTTGGCGTGGTCGCGAGGACGGCCGGCTCCCTTCATGACTTCGTCGTAGAGACCCTCAACCTTGTAATCCCGCCAGCGAATCGTCATCCGCGTCAAGCTCCTTCAGCAACACATGCTCGCGTTATTGTGCGCCGTGGCGCAGATCAAGGGTACAGGGATAGTCGGGGTTGCGCTCCTCCGGGGGCAGTTCGATCGCTCGCGGGGTGTGCCCGTGGGCCCAGAAGCGCGCGAATCGCCTGGCTTCGGCCTCGTTGGCGTTGACCGGAAAGGTTTCGAAGTTGCGCCCGCCCGGATGCGAAACGTGATAGGTGCAGCCGCCAACGGAGCGGCGATTGGGCAGATCCACCACGTCGAAGGTGAGCGGCGCCTGCACCTCGATGGTGGGATGCAGGCCCGACGGCGGCCACCACGCCTTGTAGCGAACGCCGCCCACGTATTCGCCCACCACGCCAGTAGGCGTCAGCGGCACACGGCGACCGTTGCACAGAATCGCGTGCCGCCCCGGCGCCAGGTGTCGCGCAGAGACCTGGAGTCGTTCCACCGACGAGTCGACGAAACGCGAGGTGCCCTGGGATCCGATCTCTTCGGCCAAAACGTGCCACGGCTCAATGGCCCAGTGGAGGGAAAGATCGATACCGGAAACGTGGATGGTGCCGTAGTGGGGAAACCTGAACTCGCGAAAAGGCGCAAACCATTCGAGCTTGAGCGCGTAGCCGGCGCGGTTCAGATCGTCGATCACGCTCCTGAAATCCTCCCAAACAAAATGCGGCAGCATGAAGCGATCGTGAAGCGCGGTGCCCCAGCGTACCGGACGCTCTGCATAAGGCTTGTCCCAGAAGTGCGCCACCAGCGCGCGCAGCAAAAGCATCTGCACCGCGCTCATGCGCGCATGGGGCGGCATCTCGAAGCCGCGGAACTCCACCAATCCTAAGCGTCCCGCCGGGCCTTCCGGTGAGTAAAGCTTGTCGATGCAAAACTCCGCCCGGTGGGTATTGCCGGTCATGTCGGCCATGAGGTGGCGCAGCGCCCGGTCCACGATCCAGGGACGCGACGATTCCGCCTGTGCGGGCAATTGCTTTTTAAGCTGCTCAAAGGCAATTTCAAGCTCGTAGAGGGCTTCGTGCCGCGCTTCGTCCACCCGCGGCGCCTGGCTGGTCGGCCCGATGAAGGTGCCGGAAAAGAGATACGACAGGCTCGGATGGTGCTGCCAGTAGGTGACCAGGCTGCGAAGCAGATCCGGGCGCCTCAGGACGGGGCTGTCGGCGGTGGTGGGACCGCCGAGGGTCACGTGATTGCCGCCGCCGGTGCCGGCGTGGCGTCCGTCCAGCATGAACTTCTCGGTGCCGAGACGGGTCAGGTGGGCCTCGTGATAAAGCGTCTCGGTGATGTCGATGAGCTCGCGCCAGGACGACGCCGGCTGAACGTTCACCTCGATGACGCCGGGGTCGGGCGTGATCTGGAGTTTTTTCATCCGCGGATCGGAAGGCGGCGGATAACCTTCCAGCACCACCGGCATATTGAGCTTCGATGCGGTCAGCTCCACCGAAGCGATCAGATCCACGGCGTGCTCCAGGGTGGAGACCGGCGGCAGGAAAACATAAAGGCGGCCCTCTCGCGGCTCGACGCAAAGCGCAGTGTGGAGCACCACCTGGGGGCGGTCCTTTCGCGCCGGTTTCTGCTCCTCGACATGGTCGTACCGCGGGCCCCCGCCTGCCACCGTCTCAGCGGCGACCTCGGCCCGCGCGGCCACGCTGGTATAAACATCGCCCAACGCCCGGCGCTCTTCGAAGGGATCCGCCTCAGCTTCCGCTTCCTTGTCCTCCGGCGAGATCCACGGCAGCGACGACAGCGGCAGGCGCAATCCCATGGGCGAATCTCCGGGGACGAGAAACATGTGCCCGCGGCGGAATTTCCACGGGCTGGTGCGCCAGGCGTCTTTGGACAACGCCTCGGCGTCGCGCCCGATGGGCAGGGCATAGCCGATCACCTGCTCGAGCCCGGCGCCCAGCTGCGCCAGCAGGCGCTTGCGCTCCAGGTCGTCGCTTAAGTCCATTTCGAAGGGGTCGATGTTTTCCGGCAGGCTGCCTTCCTGCCACAGGGTGTAAAAAACATCTTCGTATGCCGGCACGGCGCAGTTCGCATCGACGCCGAGGTGCCCGGCCAGAGTTTCGATAAATCGTTTCGCGTCCTTTGGACCAAAGCCGTAATCCTTGAGCTCGTCCGCAAGCAGATCGCTGTCTTGCCACAACGGTGTGCCGTCGCTTCGCCAGAAGCAGGACAGCGACCACCGGGGCAACGGCTCTCCCGGATACCACTTACCCTGGCCGTACTGCAGCATCGCGCCGCTGGTGAACCTGCTTTTGAGCTTGAGCAAAAGCTCGCCCGCAAGTCGTCGCTTGTCTTCACCCAGCGCCGCCGTGTTCCACTGGGCGCCGTCCATGTCATCGATGGAAACGAAGGTGGGCTCGCCGCCCATGGTGAGGCGGACGTCGTTTTTCTGAAGCGTCTCGTCCACCGCGTCACCCAGCGAAAGTATCGCCTTCCACTGGTCGTCGCTGTAGGGCTTGGTGACCCGCGGGTCTTCGTGGATGCGGGTCACCTTGTTGTGGAAATAGAACTCCACTTCGCACGATTCCGTCGCCCCGGTGATGGGCGCCGCGCTGGACGGCTCCGGAGTGGCGGCCAGGGGAATGTGGCCTTCGCCGGCAAACAATCCGGAGGTGGGGTCGAGCCCGACCCACCCGGCGCCGGGAAGATAGGCCTCCGTCCAGGCGTGTAGATCGGTGAAGTCCGCCTCCGGCCCCGAGGGACCGTCCAGAGACTTCACGTCTGCGGTGAGCTGCACCAGGTAGCCGGAAACGAAGCGGGCCGCAAAGCCCAGGTGCCTCAAGATTTGAACCAAGAGCCAGCCGGAATCCCGGCACGACCCGATGCCCTTGGAAAGCGTTTCCTCGCAGGTCTGCACGCCGGGCTCCATGCGCACGGTATAGGCGATATCACGCTGCAACCGCTGGTTGATGGCGACGAGAAAATCCACCGTGGGCTGCACCGAGCGATCGACGCCTCCCAGCCATTTCATCAGCAGCGGTCCCCGCTCCTCGATCTCGAGATAAGGCGCGAGATCCGAGGCGAGACCCGGCTCGTATTCCCATGGATATTTTTCCGCCTCCTCCTCGAGAAAAAAATCGAAGGGATTGATCACCGTCATTTCGGCGACCACGTCCACCTCGAAGCTCAAGCTCCGGGTTTTCTTCGAGAACACGAAACGGGCAAGATAATTGCCGAAAGGATCCTGCTGCCAGTTGATGAAGTGATCCTTCGGCGAGATCTTTAGCGAATAGGCGTGTATGGGCGTGCGGCAATGGGGCGACGGTCGCAACCTCACCACGTGGGGAAATACTTTTACCGGACGGTCGAAGCGATATTCGGTTTTATGATTTAAAGCGACACGGATGGCCATAAAAGGTCTTTTGAGAGGTCTTGCGCTGAAATATATCCATTGACGGCGCGCGCAGCTCGCCGGGGCTGGCTGGTTTCTTATCGTCCCCGTTCCGGCGGGACGGGAGGGCTATTTATTTACAATATCAATTGCGAACAGCTTCGGCCACAGCTTCCCCGTAACCAGCAGATGCCGGGTGGAAGGCTCGTAGGCGATGCCGTTCAATACTCCGGCGCCGGACGCCCCGTTTTTTAGCAACCCGCCGAGATCGATCCAGGCCACCACCCGGCCGCTGGCCGGGTCGATTCTGGCGATGCGGTCTTCCTGCCAGACGTTGGCATAAAGATACCCGCCGATGAATTCGAGCTCGTTGAGCCGGTTCACCGGACCGTGGGCGTCGTGGACCCGGAGCTTGCCGATGATGCCGAAGGTGTCCGGGTCGAGGCGATAAATGACGGCGCTGCCGTCGCTCATGTAGAGCCACGCGCCGTCGTAGGCGAGTCCCCAGCCCTGGGTGGGGTAGTGAAAGGTGGCGAGCAGCTCGAGACCCTCGGGGTCGTAAACGAACCCGGTGCCTTCCCGCCAGGTGAGCTGGATCAGACGATCACCGGCCACGGTGAGACCTTCGCCGAAATAGCGCGCGGGCAGTGCGCGCTGCGCCACCACCCTTCCCGTCTCGAGCTCCACCTTGCGAACGGTGGAGACCCCGTATCGGCCGGTGCTCTCATAGAGAAAGCCGCGGTGAAAAACCAGGCCCTGGGTAAAGGCTTCGCTGTCGTGGGGATATTCCTTAATCACCCGATAGCCGTAGCGCGCAGTCGAGTAATCCGCGGCGCTGCCGGCGGCGCAGGCCAAAACCAGCAGCGCCAGCACCCCCGACGCCAGGCAGGCTTTGACCACCGCAACCCGACTGCCTCCGACCGGATAAATGCTCACGACTGATGCGGTTCCAGCAGCTTGCCCAGACTGACGCGCTCTTCCACCGAGTAACCCACACGCCGGTAAAAGGCCACCACCGCTTCGTTGCCGGCGCGCACCTGCAGGTTGATTTTCGGGCAGCCGAGGCGTTTTAGCGCCGACTCGAGCCGGGCCATC
>JBFIYQ010000149.1:0-6977 GCA_041605275.1 Gammaproteobacteria bacterium | reverse complement strand
CCATACGGCCACCTGGCCGTCCCAACCCCCCGAGGCCAGCAGGCCGGATTCGGGATCGAAGTGCAGCGCCTCGGCGCCGGAGTGAACGCGCTGGTACTGAAACGCAGGCAGCTCGCGCCCGGGATTCAACGCGCCGCAGGCAGAAACTCCGAGCAGTGCAAGCGCGAGAAGTGCCGATACCGGCTTCACCATCACCTTACCGGGTCTCCGTGGAGCTTGGTCTTGCCACCGGCTTTGACGCCGTCATTCCGTCGTCTCGAGGCCAGCGGCGAAAACAGCGCGATCAAGTGGCGGGGTAGCGCGCGCGCAGCATTTCGAATACCGCACGCAATCCCATGGCGTCGCCCCCTTCGGGCCGGCCCGGCCGCGACTTGATGCTCCAGGCCATGAGGTCAAAGTGGGCCCAGGGGATTTCCGCGGGGACGAAGGCGTCGAGAAACAGGGCCGCGGTGATCGCCCCGCCGAATGGCCGCGACGCGGAGTTGACGATGTCGGCAACGGTGCTTTCGATGAGTTCCTTGTAAGGCGCGTACAGCGGCATTCGCCACACCGGATCCCCCGCCTCCCGCGAGGCCCTCAAAAGGTGCTCCGCCAGTTCGTCGTCGTTGCAGAACATCGCCGGCACGTCGGTGCCCAGCGCCACCCGTGCGGCGCCGGTCAGAGTGGCGAAATCGATTATGAACTCCGGTTTCTCGGCGGCGGCCTCCGCCAGGGCGTCGCAGAGAATGAGCCGGCCTTCGGCGTCGGTATTGTCCACCTCCACCGTCAGCCCTTTGCGCGTCGCGAGCACGTCGCCGGGCCGGAAGGCGTTGCCCGACACGGCGTTGTCCACCGCGGGCACCAGCAGTCGCAGCCTGACCGGGAGTTTCGCGCACATGACCAGCCGCGCCAGGCCGATAACGTGGGCGGCGCCGCCCATATCTTTCTTCATCAGGCGCATGTTGCTGGCGCCTTTCAGATCCAGGCCCCCGGTATCGAAACAAACGCCCTTGCCCACCAAAGTGAGCTTCGGTCGATCCGGTTCGCCCCAGCGCATGTCAATCAGCCGCGGCTGGTGGACGCTGGCGCGCCCCACCGCGTGAATCGCGGGGTAGTTTTCCTTGAGCAGCGCATCGCCGACGGTTTCGTTGACCACGGCGTCGAAGTGGGTCGCCAAATCCTTGACCGCGTCGGCGAGCTGCTCGGGCATCATGTCCTCAGCCGGCGTGTTGATGAGATCGCGCACCAGAAACACGGCGTCCACCTGGTCCTGGACGTGCTTCGCGTTGACGCGCTCATCCATGACCAGCCGGGCCGGTTCCCGTTCCGCGCGCTTGTAGCGGGTGAAGCGGTATCCGCCCAGCGCCCAGCCTAACGTGGCGCGCTCCATGACCGCGGCATCCCAGTCCGCGTCGATGAAATAGCTGCCCGGTGCCAGCACCGTCGTCAGCCGCGCGAGACAAAAGGGATCGTTTCGATCGCTGATACCGGCCAGAACACCGGCGAGTTTTCCGTCCTTGCCCGGGATCAGGCAATGGGTGTCGGCCTTGGCCTCGAAGCCGGACGACTCGACCCAGCGTTTCGCCGCGGCGTCCGCGCGTTCGAGCCAGGATTTGAAGTCTTCGGAGGTCAGCGGCGTGATAGGCGCCGCGTCTTTGGCGCGTTTTTTCGTCAGGGTGGACTGCATGTTGGTCTAGCTACCTTTTTTTACGCCACGCTCACGCGGGCGATCCCAATTTCAGTCGACGCTTCGGCTAAAGGGCGGAAGTCAGCCGGCCGTGGCCCGGTATTTTTCCTCCACCGCTGCATCCGGCAAGTAGGCGTCTTCCAGCGCTCTGTACTCCCGCATTCCGATAAAGTCCGTGAACTCCTCAAACGACGGTAGCCATTCTGGCTGATCGGACAGGTTTCCCATGGGCGACGCGCGCAAGGCCTCAAAAAAACCTTTGAGCGCCTTGTACGCCACCATGACGGAGGCGACCGGAATCGAAACCCGCCCCACGCCCATAGCGGCGAGCTCCGGCACCGGGATCATTTCCGTTTTTACTCCGGTGACGCCGTCCATGAGATTGACCGAGAGCGGACCGTCGACGCCCTTCACGGCCTGCTCGATATCGTTGCGCCTGGAAATGGCGTCGATGAACACCAGATCCGCGCCGGCCGCGAGATAGAGATTGCCCCGGCGGATCGCCTCCTCCAGGCCGAAGGATGCAAAGGCGTCGGTGCGGGCATTGATGACGAAGTCTTTGTCCATGCGATCGCGCACTTCCGCGCAGGCGCGCACTTTGCCGATCATCTCCTCGGCGGATATGACCTGTTTCCCCGCCATATGACCACAGCGCTTGGGAAATACCTGGTCTTCGATGTTCATGCCGGCGGCACCCATGGCGATGAATCGCTCCGTGACCCAGCCGGCGTTGACGGCGTTGCCGCCGCCGGTGTCCGCGTCCACCATCACCGGAATATCGGTTGCCTGGACGATGTTCCAGGCGGTATCGAGCACATCCTTCATCTGCACAAGTCCCACGTCGGGCTTTGCCAGCAGCGAACCGGCCACGCCGAAGCCCGAGATCTGAACGGCTTCGAAACCGCAGTCGCCGATGAGTCTGGCACTCAAAGCGTCGTGGCAGCCTGGAACCACCACCGCGCGGCGCGCCACGATGGCTTTGCGAAGACGGGTGGATCTTTTCATCGCTCAATCCTCGGTAAATCGACCGTCCATGAAGATAGCCGTTTTATTTTCATTTACGTCCCCGGCCCGCGGCAACCGAATGGACTCGGAGACTCAGCATGAGCCTTCAGGTCTTGAATCGCGCCAAGCTTATCCCAGCGATACCGCGCAGCGGAAATCCAGCGGGCAATCATCGGACGCGCGCAGCGCGCCCACCGCGTCACTCAATTGCGGCGCCGGTTAAGACGGCCGCTTGGTTTTAACCTTTCAGCATTTTCTCCGCGGTGGTAAAAGTCACCGGGTGGACTGGCGCGCGGCCGCTCTTCGGTATCCCGTAGACTATTGGGTATCAACAGCGACGGCGCGAAACACCATACACGATTCCCCCATGAAGGCCACCGAAGCATCGCCAGTCGCCGATACCTTCCTCGAAGAAGCGCTTTCGGATCCGGAATCCGGCTTCAGCATCGGCGTATCCGGCGCCATCGCGGAGTTCATGCGCAATGACGGCGAGGCCGACTGGCAGCGAGACGGATCCGTCGTTACCGTCACCACCCGCGAAGGCGCCATGCGCGTTGCGCTCAATCCCCGTGTGGTACCCGTGGCGGCGGAGTTGCCGAGCAGGCGGCCAGAGCACTGGCAGCAGCAGGTGGCGTTTTGTCTTGATGAAAACCGCGCGGCCATGGGCGCGAGGCAGGCGCTGACCGAGCTCGGCGCCGACGCGGACGCCATTGACCCGTCCAGACGCCAACACCTCCTCTTCGATCTCGGCCTGGGTCTTGCCCACGTGGACGCGTGCATCCGCACCGACGACACGGGTCTGATCGCGCTGCTCCGCCGCGCCGAGGGCCGCGCGCTCTTCACTCAGGCGAAACAAGCCAGCGACGCCATCGTCGCCGCCAGTCCCGAGCGCGTGTTCTGCTCGACTTTCGGGCGCATCGAGGTGTATGCCCCGATTCCGGAGCGGAAAACGCCGGAGGGGCCACATACCCACTTGCTTCCAGCGCTTCTCGGCCGGCCGTCTCCCATTGCCGGGTTCGTTCCGCCGGGCCTGGTGTCCTGTCTGGACGTGTACCCCGCCAACCCCTTGAGAAGCGTGTCCGGAAAGGCGCGAGCTTTCGACCGGGAGCGCCACGCTCGATTTCAAAAAGTGCTGGAAGCATGGGGCCCGCCGGAATATGTGGCGGAAAAGCGCCGCGTCGCCGAATGGATGCATCAGGGCAGGTTGCCCGAAGAATGTCCTGCGGCCAGCGGCGTGCTGGCTGGCCTCGGGCGCCGGGTCGCCCTTCGCCAGCTCAGTCACGATGGCGCTGATCAAGGCACCCTCGATGCCTGGAGACAGTCGCTGGATCGGGGTTGACCCCGCCAGCCGGCCCGCGTTTATCCGACTCGTTGACACCTTCCAAGCCCAACCCATAGACTCGACTCGCTTGCCGCGACAGGTGCTTCGAGGGCGTTCGCCCGAGAAGTGAAACGGGAAGCCGGTGACGCCCGCACGATAACGGGCCATTCCGGCGCTGCCCCCGCAACGGTAGGCGAGTTGCGGCGTTTCTAAGAGCCACTGCGCAAAGACGCGGGAAGGCGAAACGCCCGGGGCCATTTCAGAAGACCCCGCTCGCGAGCCCGGAGACCGGCCTGAATGCGGCGACTTCGTGCCACGGGCGGCGGCGCGGGTTCGACTCGAAAACCCGCAATCTCCTCCAATTTCCGTGGCGGTTCCTGTTTGCGCGCGCGGGTGTGCGCGCCGGCGAAGGAGACCGTCAAATGTTCCGTTTACCGAATGCTGATCGCTCGATAGCGCGGCGAACCGTTTTTCCGCTACTCGTCATTTCACTACTCGGCGCTCTACCTCTGTCGGCACAGCAGTCTTCCACCCTGGAAGTGGAGGAGGTGGTCGTGAGCGGCACGCGCTCGCCCCAGAGTACGGTGACCGTTCCGGCGAGTATCACGGTGATTACTCGAGAGGAAATCGAGGGGAGCGGCGCGACCCACGTGATCGAGGTGCTGCGTGGCCAGGGCACGGTTCAGGTTTTCGACAGCTTCGGTGACGGCAGCCGCGCTCAGGTCGGAATGCGCGGCTTCGGCGAAACCGCCAATGCCAATACCCTAGTTCTGGTCGACGGTCGACGACTCAACAATGCCGATATTGGCCCGCCCGATCTAAACAGCGTATCGCTCAAGGATGTCGAGCGTATCGAGATCATCCAGGGTAGCGCGGGTTCGTTGTACGGCGACCAGGCCGTGGGAGGGGTAATTAACATCATTACCCGGAAGCCGCAGAAATTTGTTGCCAGCGTCGAGCCAGGTTATGGCAGTTACGATCACCGCGCGGTGCGGGCAAATGTCGCAAATCGGTGGAATAACGGATTGTCGTTTCGATTCTCGGGTGAGCAACTTACCACCGACAACTATCGGGACAATAACGAAAAAGATTATTCCAACTACGTCGGGGTGGTGGATTTCGAGCACGAGGGTGGCTCGGTGTTTTTAGAATTCCAGCGCGTAAACGAAGAGCTGGGGCTCCCCGGGGGGCTCACGCAAGCTGAGTTGGCAGCCGATCGCCGGCAGGCGAATCCATCGTTTCCAAATGACGAACTCGAAACCGACACTTATTCCCTTCGTGGCGGGATTCGTCAGCAGCTGTTCGGCCCCTGGTCCTTCGAAGGCGAGCTCGCCTATCGCGAATCGGACACAGACGGACTTTTCTTCAATTCGGGCTTTGACTCGGGCCGCGTGCAGCGCGAAGCAACCCCGCGCCTCATCGGAAACTATTCCAACCGCTTCGGCGACGTGATCGTGACCCTCGGAACCGACCTGCGCGCATCGGATTTCGATCTCGATACCTCGCTGGGATTTACCCGTAACCGGCAGGACGTTGTCGCCTTTTACGGACAGGCCGTGATTCCGTTTGCGCGCCGCTGGAGCCTGACGCTGGGGGCGCGCAAGGCCTGGGTTGACAATGACTTGGCCACGCAGGATTTTCCGGGAGGGCTAAATCTGGAAGACGATGTCTTCGTGACCGAGGTGGGTATAAGCTTTCAGCCCAGTTCGAACTGGCGGCTGTTTCTGCGTCGAGATGAAAACTTTCGCTTCGCCAAGTCAGACGAGCAGTCGTTCACTCAGCCCGGTGTCGTTGGACTCGACACTCAAGAAGGTACCTCATGGGAAGCGGGCGTCGAGTGGGACTCGCTGCGCGGACATCGTTTAAAAGTCGTCGGATTTTATCTGCCCATCGACGACGAGATCGCCTTCGACCCGACGGTGGTTGGACCATTCTCGCCGTTTCTCGACGGCGCCAACGTCAATCTCGACTCTACCGTGCGTACGGGTTTCAATATCGACGGTAGCTGGGCCGTGAGCGAGAAACTGCGAATCGCCGGCTCGTTTACCTACACAGACGCCGAGTTTGATTCGGGCGGTCTCGACGGAAAAAAGGTTCCATTTGTTGCCGAGGCGGTGGCCAGGCTGAGCGCCGATGTTCAAATGACCAACTGGTTACGCGGGTACGCCGAGGTTCAAGCCGTCAGCGATCGTTATTTGATCGGCGATAACGAGAATATTTTGCCTCGGTTGGGAGGGTATACTGTTCTGAATCTTGGTCTGAGCTATCTCTACCGGAACTTCACCGTGGCCGCTCGGGTGAACAACGTGACCGACAAGGAGTATGTCGATACAGCGTCTCCCGGATCGTTTTTTGCCGCGCCCGAGCGGAATTTCTGGATCAGCGCCAGGGTCGATTTCGACTGAACTGTGATGACAGGCGAGCAGCAACTTCGCTGGAGTGGATTCATTGCCGCGTCATTCGTGGTGCATGCTGCTGCGCTCTCCTGGCTGGATTTAAGCGGCGCTGACATAGGCCAGCTGCCATCGAGGCTCACCGTGCTGATCCTGTCTTCGGGCGAAGGGGAAGCCGAAGAGCAGTTAGAGGCCCCGGCGTCAGCAAGCCGCAGCCGGGATCTTTTCTCCCGCCCGCCCGCGCGGGAAATCAGCACCGAGCCGGTGGAGAGCGCGGAGAAGATCGCTCAGCCGGCCGATACTTCAAGCCCACCAGAGCCGATGACCGTTGCAAAGGTTCATGCTGAGGATCGTCCTCCGGTAATTGAGAAAGCAGCGGAGGTTCAAAAGACGAAGTCATCCGCGATCGAACAGAACGACACTCCGCTGAGCCCGTCCATCGTTGCGATGACGGATCCCGCGCCGGTAGAGGACGTGTATCGCGATCCGCCTCCCTCGGCCGCTGCCGGCGAATCCGCAATGACGTCGGAGCCGGCATACGCCTCGGAGGAGACCGACGCCGGCACCTCTGCGCGCCGGGGTGAGCTGCTTT
>JBFIYQ010000148.1:0-6981 GCA_041605275.1 Gammaproteobacteria bacterium | reverse complement strand
TCGCCGAAATCGGCTGCCGGGTGATCTGCGCCGGCCGGCGGCTGGAACGCGTAGAGAAGGTGGCGGCGAGTCTCAACGGACGCGGACTGGCGGTGGCCCTGGACGTGAGCGACAAGGAATCGGTGGCCAGCCTCAGCAGCCGACTGCCCGCCGAGTGGCGTGGAGTGGAAATTCTGGTCAACAACGCGGGTCATGACGCCGGCGGCAGGCGGCCCTTCCACCAAGGCACGCCGGATCAGTGGGCCGATATCATCGAGACCAACGTCATCGGCCTGGTGCGTGTGACCCGCGCGCTCATTGACGGTATGCGCGACCGAAACCGGGGACATGTCGTCAACATTGGCTCCATCGCGGGCACCCGGCCTTACGCCACCGGCACGCTTTATTCCGCCAGCAAGCACGCCGTGCACGGGTTCAGCGAATCCTTGCGGCTGGACTACGTGGATACGGGGATCCGTGTGACCGAGATCATGCCGGGCATGGTGAAAACGGATTTCGCATTGAACCGCAGCGGCGACGCGGCGCAGGCCAAGCAATTTTATAAGGACTTCGGCACTGCTCTCGATCCGGACGACGTTGCCCGCAGCGTGGTGTATGCGCTGCAGCAACCGGCTCACGTGGTGATATCCGAGCTTGTTGTGGTGCCGATCTCTCAAAGGTAGTCGTGGGCCGGATCCAGACGCGCCCGGCGCGGGGCCATGGCTCCCCACGATGCCGCGGGCCGGGTCGGGGAATCGTAACGCCCTCGAGACAGGAACCGGCGTATTTTCCCATGCCGGTTTTCGGGGGTGGTTGCGCTTCTCTCAAGGGCGTGAAGTAAAATGTCGCCGACGCGAGAACGGCGGGTCAAGGAGTGGCGCTCCCTAGGGGACTCGAACCCCTGTCCCCGCCGTGAGAGGGCGGTATCCTAGGCCACTAGACGAAGGGAGCGCGGGAAGAAGATTAAGAATCTGTACCCCCGAGGGCGATGCTATTATACGCCGCCCTTTTTGACGCTCACAATTCCAATACGCTTTGTTCGCAAGACAGGGACTGTACCATCGGCGAACCTCAGATAATTCCCAGGTCCGCGCATAACATTTCGCGGTCCAACATCAGCAGCGGCGCGCTGAAGGTCCTCTATACCCTGAACAAGGCGGGCTACGAGGCATACCTTGTCGGCGGCGGCGTGCGCGACCTGCTGCTCGGATCGACGCCCAAAGATTTCGACGTTGCCACCAATGCGCACCCGGAAGAAATCAGAAAGCTGTTTCGAAACTGCCGGCTGATCGGCCGGCGATTCCGTCTGGCGCACGTGCGGTTCGGCAGGGAAGTGGTTGAGGTCGCCACCTTCAGAGGCGTGGCGGCGGACGTCGAAGACGAAGATCATTTGAAAGTTAACGGCCGGATCGTTCGCGACAACGTTTACGGCACCTTGGAGGAAGACGCGTTCCGGCGGGATTTCTCCATCAACTGCCTCTATTACAACATTGCCGACTTTTCCGTGGTGGACTTCACCGGCGGCATGGAGGATCTCAAGAGCCGGACGCTGCGCCTTATCGGAGATCCGCAAACCCGTTACCGCGAGGACCCCGTGCGCACGCTGCGCGCGCTTCGGTTCGCCGCCAAGCTCGGATTCCGTATCGACCCCGACAGCGAAGGTCCGCTGGCGCGGGCGGCGCGGGACCTTGCCGATATTCCGCCTGCGCGCCTGTTCGAGGAAGTCCTGAAGCTGTTCATGGAGGGCTGCGCTCGCAAAACCTTCGAGCTGCTCAGGCAGTACGGCGTTTTCGAGCATCTGTTTCCCGAGACCAACGCCTGCCTCGATGACGACGAGGCGGACGTGGCCCGGCGCATGGTAGAGCGGGCGCTGGAGAATACGGATTCGCGTATCGCCGAGGGCAAGCCGGTAACCCCCGCGTTTCTTTTCGCGGCGCTTTTATGGGAGCCGCTGCGACAGGACGTGGAGGCCATGATCGCCCGAGGGATGTCTCCGTTTCAGGCTTATGACCTGGCGGGGGTCGACGTCATCGCCCGACAGGTGGAACACGTGGCGCTTCCGAAACGATTTTCGGTGATCACTCGCGAAATTTGGGAGATGCAGCCCAGACTCGAGCGTCAGCGCGGCGCGCGGGCAAAGCAGATTCTGAGCCGTCCGCGGTTCCGGGCGGCCTACGACTTTCTGCTGCTGCGCGCGGAAGCTGGAGAGCCGGTGGCGGAAGCCGCCGAATGGTGGACCCGCTTCCAGCAGGGAGATGAAGTCGAGCAAGGCAGCATGCTGGAAAAGCCCAAGCGCGGGCGCAAGAGACGCCGCCGGCGCGGCAGGCGGCGCGCGACCCAGTGAAGACGCGGGCTTACATTGCGCTGGGCAGCAATCTGAGCAATCCGCTGGCGCAGATCGAAGCGGCGTTTCGCGCCCTTGCAAGGCTTCCCGAAACCGAGCTCACCAGGCGTTCGCCAAGCTACCGCAATCGTGCCGTCGGCCCCGGGCGACAGCCCGAATTCATCAACGCCGTCGCCGAAGTGCTGACCGGCCTTGACCCTTACGCGCTGCTGAACGCGGTCAAAGAGATCGAGGCGGCTCAGGGCCGTGAAAAGGACGTCGAGCGCTGGGCGCCCCGGGTCATCGATCTGGACATAGTGCTGTTTGGCAATCTCCACATGCGAGACGAACGATTGACGCTGCCGCATCCGGAGATGCATCGAAGACGTTTCGTGCTCAAGCCGCTCAGCGATATTGCCCCCGGGCTCGAGATTCCTGGGCGCGGTCAGCTGCGGGACCTGCTGCAGCGAGCGCCGGCCCACGAGCTGATTCAGGTTGCTTCGATTGGAGCTGCGGTCGAAACCGGATGATCGACGTGAGTCATGATTCAAACTGATCTCGATTACATCGTCGTCGAAGGTCCCATTGGCGTCGGCAAGACGACCCTGGCCCAGCGCCTGGCCAAAAGCTACGGCGGGGAACTGTTGCTCGAAGAGCCGGATGAAAATCCGTTTCTGCCGCGTTTCTACGACAACCCGCGCGCCAACGCGCTGTCCACTCAGCTCTACTTTCTGCTACAGCGCACCCAGCAGCTTCGGGACCTTCGTCAGAGCGACATGTTCGCTCACGTGCGCATCAGCGATTACATGATTGAGAAGGACTACCTGTTTGCCCAGCTCAATCTGGATGCCGAAGAGCTCAAGCTGTACGAGCAGGTGTACGCGCAGATCGTCGGTGAAACCATCGCTCCGGATCTGGTGATCTATCTGCAGGCTCCGGTGAACGTGCTCATGGATCGAATCACTAACCGGGGCGTGCCCTACGAGATCGCCATCGATGAGGAATACCTCACCAGGTTGGTCGGCGCCTACACACATTTCTTCTATAATTTCGAGAAGGCGCCGCTGGTCATCGTCAACGCTGCGGAAATTGACATCGCAAACAGCGACGAGGACTACAACGCTCTGTTCGATCAGCTTCAAAGCATCAAGAAAGGTCGCCACTACCTCAACCCCCTGCCGTTTTGAGCAACGCCGGCCGCCCGCGCTTTTCTACCGGTAATCATCGTATGATTGCGAACCAGCCATCCCAAAGCTGATTTCCGATTCGTTGTCATGGGCACCTCCGAGACCAACGCATCCGCTAAAAGCCGCCGAGTCACGCTTGCGTCGTTGCGCAAGGCGAAACAGGAACAACGGCGTTTTGCCGCCCTGACCGCTTACGACGCGAGCTTCGCCGCGCTGGAAAACGCCGCCGGGGTCGAGCTGATACTGGTCGGCGACTCCCTGGGGATGGTGATTCAGGGCCATCGCTCTACCATCCCGGTGACCATGGACCACGTGGTCTACCACACGGCGCTGGTGGCGCGCGGCGCCGGAGGCGCGCTGGTCATGGGCGACATGCCCTTCATGAGCTTCTCCAACGTGGACGACGCGCGCCGCAACGCGGCGCGGCTGATGCAGCAAGGCGGCGCGGAAATCGTCAAGCTGGAGGGAACTGGCGCCCAGGCGGAGACGGTGAGGGCGCTTTCCGCAGAGGGAATACCGGTTTGCGCTCACCTGGGCTTACGGCCGCAGGCGGTGCTCAAGGCCGGCGCCTATAAGATCCAGGGCCGCGAGCCCGAGGCGGCGCAGGTGCTCCTGGACGACGCCGCCTCGCTGGCCGAGGCCGGCGCCGACATGCTGCTGCTGGAATGCGTTCCTGCGCAGCTGGCGAAAAAGATCACCGCGCGGTCGCCGGTGCCCGTGATCGGAATCGGCGCCGGGATTCACTGCGACGGCCAGATACTGGTGCTTTACGACATGCTGGGGATCACGCCGGGGCGGCGGCCGACCTTTTCCAAGGATTTTCTCGCCGGCGCCCGGAGCGTCTCCGCCGCGCTCGAGTCGTATGTGGAAGCGGTCAAGTCCGGCACCTTTCCAGGACCGGAACACACCTTCGAATAATGCAAACCGTCACTGAGCTGACGGCACTCAGAAGCGCGCTGGCCGAAAGGCGGGCATCCGGCGATCGCATCGTGCTCGTCCCCACCATGGGGAATCTTCACGACGGTCATTTGTCTCTGCTGCGAACGGCGCGCGACTCCGGCGACTACGTGGTCGCCACGATATTCGTCAATCCGTTTCAATTCGGCGAAAACGAAGACTTCGACAGTTACCCGCGCACCGTGGAGCCCGACCTCGAGCGGCTCGAGGCCATGCGCTGTGATCTGGTTTTTATTCCCAAGGCCAATGATGTTTATCCGCGGGGCGCCGAGCACGCCACCCGCGTGGATGTGCCGGACTTAAGCGGCATACTCTGCGGCCAGACGCGACCCGGGTTTTTTCGCGGCGTCGCCACCGTGGTGAACATCCTCTTTAATATGGTGCGGCCCGACGCGGCGGTATTCGGCGAGAAGGATTATCAGCAGCTGCTGGTCATCCGCCGCATGGTGGAGGACCTTAGAATGACCATCAAAATCCTGGTGGGGGAGACGGTGAGGGAGCCCGACGGTCTGGCGATGAGCTCGAGAAACAGCTACCTGACGCCGGCGGAGCGCGAGCGGGCGCCGATGATCTATCAGCAGCTGCAAAAAGCCCGCAGTGAGATAGGCGCTGGCGAGCGGGATTTCGACGCCGTATGCGCGAGCGCCCTCGACGCGCTTCGCTCAGCGGGATTCAAACCGGATTATTTCGAAGTGCGCCGCGCCGAAGACCTCGGCATAGCGCAAAGCGGCGACGACGATCTTCGAATACTCGCCGCGGCGTGGCTGGGCAAAGCGAGATTGATCGATAACGTTGCGGTTTAGTCGGGTAACGCGTGATGCGTGACGCGTGACGCGAATCAAGCCCAAGCACGCTGTAAAAGCGGCCCCTCTTGTCGCGGCATGGGGCATGCTTGGCCGCGATTTCTCAGCCCAAGCGCTTCACGAGCCGGTGAGCGGTGATTCGTGCCGTGCCGATTGGGCATCCAACTCCCGACATACGAAATTCGCATTGTCCGTTCATTGCGCCCCGTATGTTCCCCTCAACGGTGCCGCTCCCGCAAACTTTGCTTTCGTGCCCAACGCTTCCTCGATACGAATGGCTTCGTTCCATTTGGCCATGCGCTCGGAGCGCGAAAAAGATCCGACCTTGAGCTGCGGTACCCCCCAGCCCACCGCCAGGTGCACGATGCTCACGTCCTCGCTCTCGCCGGAACGGGCCGAGACGATTCCGCCGAAGCCGCTTTGTTTTGCCGTCTCCCACGCCGCCAGGGTTTCGGTAAGGGTGCCGCGCTGGTTGGGCTTGAGCAGCACTGCGTTACAGGTCCCGCTTTCGGCCGCCGCCTTCACCCGGGCCGCATCGGTGACCAGAAAGTCGTCGCCCACAATCTGCACCTGCTCGCCGTAAGTCTGCGTAAACCGCTTGAGTCCCGCTTCGTCATCCTCCGCCAGCGGGTCCTCCACCGAGGCGATGGGGTAGTGTTGAATCCATTGACCGATGAGCTCCGCCAGGGCGTCGGAGTCCAGCTCCCGATTTTCCAGCGCCAGCCGGTAGCGCCCGTTGCCTCGCAGCTCGGAGGCGGCCACGTCCAAACTGATGACAATCTCCGCTCCGGGCGTGAATCCGGCAGATTCGATGGCGCGCACCAGCAGGTCGAGAGCCTCTTCGTTGCTTTTGAACACCGGCCAGTAGCCGCCTTCGTCAGCGACGCCGGCGCGGCGTCCGTCCGCGTCCAGCAGCCTGCCGGCGGCGTAATAAACCTCGGCGGTCCATTCCAGCGCCTGGGCAAAGCTTCCGGCCTTGGGCGCCATGACCATGAAGTCCTGAACGTCGATGCGGCGCCCGGCGTGGGCGCCGCCGCCGAAAATCTGGATCTCAGGTAAGGGCAGCACCGCCTCTGCGTCTCCCAGCAGGCGCCGCCAGAGCGGCATCCCGTCGGCCGCCGCCGCCGCGTGGGCTGCCGCCATGGACACCGCCACCAGCGCGTTGGCGCCGAGGCGATCCCGAAGCTTGCTGCCGTCGGCTTCCATCAGCGTCAGGTCCAGCCGTTCCTGATCCCGTACGTTCAGACCTCTGAGCGCGGCGTCAAGGGTCTGGTTGACGCCGGCCACGGCCTGGGTGACGTCGAGTCCCCCAAGCCGCTCACCACCATCGCGGCGCTCGCGCGCCTCGCGGCGGCCCCGCGAAGCCCCGGCCGGCGCGATGGCCCGCCCCGAGACGCCGTCCTCCAGCGTCACTTCGGCCTCCAGCGTCGGATTGCCGCGGGAGTCCCATACCCGGCGGGCGCGCACCGCCGATATCCGGGCCGCGCTCATTAGCCCAGCGCCTGCCACCAGCGGGCGCTGACCTCGCCGAGCCGGTCCGCGGGTCGGGTGAGCAGCGCCCGGGCCACGTCTCGAACCTGGTTGCGGTCAGTCTCCCGGGTCAGATATTCCACCGGCGACTTGCCGTCCACCCGCGCGAGGGTGAGCCCCGGGAGCAGCCGGGCGGTGCGCGCCTCCAGCGCCGCCTCCGGCTCCCAGCAAACGGCGGCAACGTACGCCGCGCGAAGGGCCT
>JBFIYQ010000147.1:0-7037 GCA_041605275.1 Gammaproteobacteria bacterium | reverse complement strand
GCCTCCGCCATGACCGTTGCGGTATCCGGAGCAATTTCGACCCATTCGCCTGCGCCGGCGGCATTGAATCTGGAAAGCTCCGATTCGGACCGGTAGGTGGACATCAACGCGTCCACCCGGCCGAGCGCCGACTCCACACCGACGCGTACGGTACTCGTCTCGTCGGCAGACAGCCTTTGCGGCAGGCTCACCCGGTAAGCAGTGCCCATGGTCGGACCGGAGAGGCGCGTAATGGTGTCGCGCGCCCCAGACGAGCCGCAGCCTGCGACCGCGAGCACGCTTCCCGGCAGCGCAAGCCGTGTAGCCACCGCCAGCGTTCCCGCGAGATAGGTCCGTCTCTTCATATCAAGCCTCCTGGTGAAGCGCGAACTCGCGCTCAACCTCCGAAATCGTCCAACAGAATATTCTCCCGCTCAACCCCGAGGTTCTCAAGCATGTCGATCACCGCCGCGTTCATCATCGGCGGGCCGCACATGTAGTACTCGCAATCCTCCGGCGCCGGATGATCTTTGAGATAATTTTCCAACAGCACGTTGTGGATGAAGCCGGTGTAGCCCGTCCATTCGTCCTCGGGCAGCGGATCCGAAAGCGCCACGTGCCATTCGAAGTTGTCGTGCTCTTTGGCGAGGCGATCGAAGTCTTGCACATAGAACATCTCGCGCTTGCTTCTCGCGCCATACCAGAAGGTCATCTTGCGCTTGCTCTTTACCCGCTCCAGCTGGTCAAAAATGTGCGAGCGCATCGGCGCCATGCCGGCGCCGCCGCCGATAAACACCATCTCGTGGTCCGTTTCGCGGGCGAAGAATTCGCCGAACGGCCCCGATATGGTCGTCTTATCGCCCGGCTTCAAGCCGAAGATGTACGAGGACATGGCGCCGGGCGGGATCTCCGGCGGGGCCCCCGGGGGCGGCGTAGCGATGCGCACGTTGAGCATGATGATGTCGCTTTCCAGCGGATAGTTCGCCATGGAGTAGGCGCGAAGCACCGGCTCTTTGACGCGCGACTCGTACTTCCACAGGTTGAATCGGTCCCAGTCGCCGCGGAACCGCTCCTCCACCTCGAAGTCGGAAAACTTCACGTGGTGAGGCGGGCACTCGATCTGGATGTACCCACCGGCGCGGAACGGCACCGAGTCGCCTTCGGGCAGCTCGAGCACCAGCTCCTTGATGAAGGTGGCCACGTTGTGATTCGAGCGCACGGTGCACTCCCACTTGCGCACGCCGAACACTTCTTCTGGCACCTGGATGCGCATGGGCTGCTTGACGGTGACCTGGCACGACAGCCGATCGCCTTCCGCGGCTTCACGCTTGTTGATGTGCGAGGTCTCGGTGGGCAGGATGGCGCCTCCGCCCTCGAAGATTTTCACCCGGCACTGGGCGCAGGTGCCTCCGCCGCCGCAGGCGGACGCGACGAATAGATTGGCGTTGGCCAGCGCCCCCAGCAGCTTGGAGCCTACCGGGGCTTGGATCGTTTTCTCGTCGTTGATAACGACATCGACGTTGCCGGTGGCGACAAGCCGTGAGCGGGCGCCGAGAATCACGAACACCAGCGCGATGACGATGGCGGTAAAAAGGAACACGCCGAGAATAATTTCCATTATTCCGAAACCTTCCTTTGCTTACCCTTAGCGCCGTCTTTCAAAGCTGGATGCCCGAGAACGCCATGAAGCCCAGAGACATCAGCCCGGCGGTGATGAAGGTGATGCCGAGGCCCTGAAGTCCGTCGGGCACGTCGCTGTATTTGAGCTTTTCGCGTATACCCGCCAGCAGCACGATGGCAAGCGCCCAACCGAATCCGCTGCCAACGCCGTAGACCACGCTCTCGCCGAAGTTGTAGTCGCGCTCCACCATGAACAGGGAGCCGCCGAGAATCGCGCAGTTGACGGTGATGAGCGGCAGGAAGATGCCGAGCGCGTTGTACAGCGCGGGGAAGTAGCGGTCCAGCGTCATTTCCAGAATCTGCACCATCGCCGCAATCACGCCGATGTAGCTGATGAGTCCGAGAAAACTCAGGTTCACGTCCGGCAGTCCCGCCCATGCCAGCGCGCCGTCCGCCAGCAGATAGGTGAGGATCAGATTATTGGCGGGCACGGTAATCACCTGAACAACGATCACCGCTGCTCCCAATCCGATGGCGGTTTCGATCTTCTTCGAGATCGCGAGGAAGGTGCACATGCCGAGAAAGAAGGCCAGCGCAAGATTCTCGACGAAGACCGCTTTGACGAAAAGGCTGATATACGCTTCCATCAGATCACCTCCGTCCTGTGCACCTGGTGGATTTGATACTCCGGTTTCTCCACCTGCTCGGTCTTCCAGCTGCGCACGCCCCAAATGAGCAACCCAATGATGAAGAACGCGCTCGGCGGCAACAGCATCATGCCGTTGGCGTAGTACCAGCCGCCCTCGGTAACCGGTCTCAGAATCTCGTAACCGAGTAGCGTGCCCGATCCCATAAGCTCGCGCGTGATGCCGACGATGACCAGGATAAGACTGTACCCGAGGGCGTTGCCGATGCCGTCGAGGAAGCTCATCCACGGCGGATTCTTCATGGCGAAAGCCTCGGCGCGGCCGAGCACGATGCAGTTGGTGATGATGAGCCCGACGAAAACCGACAGGCGCTTAGAAACTTCGAAGGCGTAGGCCTTGAGCAGCTGATCCACCACAATGACCAGCGAGGCGATGATGGTCATCTGCACGATGATGCGGATGCTAGTTGGAACGTGATGGCGAATCATGCTGATGGACACGTTCGACGCGGCGAGGACGCCAATCACGGCGAGACACATGATCAGCGACGCCGAGAGCGTCGTGGTTACCGCCAGGGCCGAACAGATGCCTAAGATCTGAAGCGTAATCGGGTTGTTGTCGACGAGAGGGTCGAGTATGACCTTGCGCTGCTCGCGATCCATCATCACGCCTCCTTTTCACGCATTCTAGTGAGAAATGGACCAAATCCGTTTTCGCCCAGCCAGAATTTCACCAGGTTATCCACGCCGCGCGCGGTAAGCGTCGCGCCGGCGAGCCCGTCGACGCGGTGCTCGGCGCCGGGACGCGTCTGGTCTACGACGCCCTTGATGACTTCGATGATGAGCTTGCCGGTCTCGTCGAAAGCGACTTTGCCGTCCCATTTCCCACGCCAGGATGGGTTGTCCACCTCGCCGCCGAGACCGGGAGTCTCGGCGTGGTCGTAAAACTTGAGCCCAGCCACCGTGCGGAGATCCCCCTCAAGCGCTAGGAATCCGTATAGCGTCGACCACAACCCGTAGCCGTGCACCGGCAGAATCACCTGCCGGATCGCGTCACCCTCACGCACGAAATAAACCGTCGAATAGCGCGCCCGCCTGCTGATGCTGGCAATGTCCTCGTCGCGCGAAAGCGCCATGCTGCGCTTCGGGTCCTTTGCCGCCTTGCGCTGGTCATAGCGCGCGGGATCGATGCCTTCGGCGAACTCGCCGCTCTCCAAATCCACCACCCGCGGCTCGACGAGCTTGAAAGCGGCTTCGACATCGCCGTCGGAACCCAGCAGGCCGGCTACTTCGACGATGTTGCGCTTGCGTTCCAACGCCGCGTTTTCCAGCTGCAGCGGCCTGAGCAGCACCGCCGCGCTGGAAACCACCACCGAGCACACGAAGCACAGCGCCACCGCCACAATCACCATTTTCTTCGGGCTGTCGTTGGGCAGGTTGAGCACGGCGTTCAGCATGCCCCGCGCACCCTCCGGTTTCGCCGCCGCGGATTGTTCCGGTGCTTCAGGCGAATCGCTCACGTTGCGCCCTCCCCGGTGCGCCGCATACGCCGGCGGATGTTGAACTTCATTACTCCCCAGTCGATCAGCGGGGCGAACAGATTGGCGAACAGGATCGCCAGCATAATCCCTTCAGGAAACGCCGGATTCACGACCCGTATGAGCACCGTCATTACTCCGATGAGCACTCCGAATATCCATCGTCCGGCGTCCGTCATGGCGGCGCTCACCGGATCCGTAGCCATGTACACCATTCCGAAGGCAAACCCGCCAAGCACCAGGTGCCAGTACCAGGGCATCGCGAACATCGGATTGGTGTCGCTGCCGACCGCGTTCAAGATCAGGGTCATCACCACCATACCGATGAATACGCCAAAGATGATCCGGTAGGAGGCGACGCGCGTGTAAATCAAAAACGCGGCGCCGATGAGACATCCCAGCGTCGAAGTTTCGCCGATGGAGCCTTGAATGATGCCGAAGAAAGCGTCAAACCAGGTAACGCCGATTTCGGCAATGGCCTGCATGCCGCCGATAGCGCTGGCGCCGAGCGCGGTGGCGCCGGTGAACCCGTCCACCGGCGTCCAGACCGCGTCACCGGACATCTGTGCCGGATAGGCGAAATACAGAAACGCCCGCCCGGTAAGCGCCGGATTCAAGAAATTCTTGCCGGTCCCGCCGAAGACCTCTTTGCCGATGACCACGCCGAAGGATATGCCCAGCGCCACCTGCCACAGCGGCGTAGAGGCCGGCAGCGTCAGCGTGTAGAGCATGGAGGTGACGAGAAAACCTTCGTTGATTTCGTGGTTGCGCACGCCGGCAAACAGTACCTCCCAGAATCCGCCCGCGGCCAGGGTCACCACGTAGATGGGCAAAAAGTAGAGAAAGCCGTGCCACATGTTGTCCCACAGGCTCGACGGGTCGAAGTCCACGCCGACCAGGCCGAGCACGACGCCGCGCCAGCCGGGTGCGTCGGTAACGCCGAGCTCCTGCATGGCGAGGTGAGACTGGTAGCCGGTATTCCACAGCGCCATCAAGATGCACGGCGTAGTGGCGATGACCACGTAGGTCATGACGCGCTTCAAATCGATACCGTCGCGCACGTGGGGCGCGGTGCGGGTGACGTCCGGAGGGGTGTAGAGAAACGTATCCACCATCTCGTAAATGGCGTAATACTTTTCGTACGGACCGCCTTTCGCGAACAGTGGGTGGATATGATCCAGCCAGCGCCTTACGCGGTGCATCAGCCCTCCTTTTCTATTTGTTCAAGATTCGCGCGCAGCACAGGACCGTAGTCGTACTTACCGGCGCAGACGAACGAGCAAAGCGCCAGATCCTCTTCGTCCAGCTCGAGACAGCCAAGCTGCTGCGCCAGATCGGTATCCCGCACCAGCAGCGCGCGGAGCAGCTGCGTTGGCAAAATATCCAGCGGCATCACCCCCTCGTAGATACCGATGGGCACCATCGCCCTGGGGCTTCCCTGCTGCGAAGTGGTGAAGGCGAAGCGCCGATTTTTGCGCTGAAAGCTGGAGAGGAACACGTTGCTGGCGGAGAACTTTTCGCCGCCCGGCACGAGCCAGCCAAAAAGCTCGCGCCGGCGTCCTTCCGCCAGCACGGAGACCTGGGTGTGGTAGCGGCCGAGAAATGCCGACCAGTTGTGCGCTTGGCGGCCGTCGAGCACCGATCCGGAAATCACCCGGCACTCCGCACGCGGCAGCTCGTTCCGCACCAGATCCTCGGTGCTGGCGCCGAGGCGGGTGCGCAGCAGTCTCGGCTTGGTCACCATCGGTCCGGCCAGGGACACCACCCGCTCGAACCAAAGGCGACCGTCGGTGAACAGCTTGCCGATGGCGATGACGTCCTGGTAGCCGACGTGCCAGACGGTGCGGGTGGCGCTCACCGGATGCAAAAAATGTATATGCGTGCCGACGAGCCCCGCAGGGTGTGGGCCTTCGAACTCTTCTACGCGCACGCGATCGTTGTTGGGCACCGGAATCGCTGCCCCGGACGACTTGGTAACGTAGATCGGTCCGTCAGTGAGCTTTGAGAGGACAATGAGACCGTTGCCGAAGTCTTCTTCCAGTCCTTCAATCGCGGAAGCGGGATCCGCCGCCAGCGGACTGGTATCCATGGCGGGAACGAAAATCGCCGCGGGCCGGGTCTCGGGCAGCGGGATCTTGCTGTAGGGGCGTGTTCTGATCGCTGCCCACAGGCCGGAGGCCAGCAGCGTGTTGCCGATGGTCTCCGCGTCGAGCGCGCCGACGTCGCCTCCGGGCGCCTTGTCGAACTCGACCTCGTTTTCGTTGCCATCGTCCAGCCGAATAACCACGGACTGGAGCACGCGCCGCGGTCCGCGATGCACCGCCTCCACGGTGCCGGCCCCCGGTGCGGTGAACTGTATCCGGGGATCCCGCTTGTCCAGGAACAACGGATCGCCGAGCTTGACCTGGTCGCCCTCGGCAACCTTCATGGTGGGTTTTAAGCCAACGAAATCAACGCCGAGCGCCGCCACGCGAGCGACATCGGCAGCCGCGTCAATGCGCTGCTCGGGTGTTCCTTCGATGGGCAGATCCAGCCCCTTGCGGATCCGGATGGACATCGTGACGGGCGCTCCCCTCCGGGTTTCCCCAGCTACAGTATCTCCGATCGTTCCGTCGATGTCCCCCCTCACACTCCGGGGGATTTTCGTGGGAGAATAAGACCTCTCTGCCGCGCTCAGAGCACATCGGATCGACGGAAATCAGCCGCCGGGCGACAATTTACCAAAGATCGAAACGAGACGCGGAGAACGCCTCAGCCGATTTCCGTCACCTTGAAGTCGCACACGTGATCGCCGCGGGCGAGACAGCGGGTTTCCTCGACCCGCACCCGCGGCATGTCGGGGATGGCGTTCAAGATCCCTGCGACCAGCCCCGATATGAAGGCGCAGTAAGGCTTGTCCTCCACCGGCAGGAACATGAGATCCACCTGCTCGCTGCTCACCAGATCAGTTTCGATTACTCTAAGCAGCTTCCCTTTCGTCCTGGTCTTTGCAACTTCGGCAATTGCCGGCTGCACCACTTGAGTGAGTCCCGCTTCCACCCCTTTGGGCGGAGTCGCCGGCGCGCGGCGACCGTAGATGATGGCACCCGCATCCACGCCCAGACAGGTGAGCTTGTGCTCGCAATCGCTTTGGCTGAGCGGCGCGCTGAACTCTTTCAACACCGGCAGCACGTCGGGCCATTCCCGCATCAGGCGCTCGACCCAGGGATCGGGAGGCACTTCTGAAGCCGGTTCCGGCTCAGAAGGCGCCTCGG
>JBFIYQ010000146.1:0-7116 GCA_041605275.1 Gammaproteobacteria bacterium | reverse complement strand
CTGCTGGCCCTGCCGCTGGCCACCGTCGGCAGCGCAACCGCTCTGCACATCATGAACAAATGGCTGGGTATTTTTCAGCCCATGGACCTGCTCACCATGGTGGGCTTCATCATTCTCCTGGGACTGGTGGTGAACAACGCCATCCTTCTGGTACACCAGACAAGGGCCGCGGAGCGCGAGGGACTGTCCCGTCGCGATGCGGTGGAGGACGCCGTCAGCCGCAGGCTTCGTCCGATTCTTATGACCACCCTCACCAGCATCTTCGGAATGCTGCCGCTGCTGGTTGTTCCGGGTGCCGGTACCGAGCTCTACCGCGGCCTCGCCGCCGTGATCATCGGCGGCATGTGCGTCAGCACCGCTTTCACCCTCATCCTGCTTCCGAGCTTGCTGCGAATCGGGGAGGGCGCGCGACTGGGCGCCGAGGCGACGCCCCCGTCGGAGGACGTCTCCCCATCGCCGGCGAGCTAGCACTTGAAACGATCCAGTTCCCGCCCATACGTTCTATCTGCCTTTTGTGCTTTGTAGCTAGGATGTAACCACCCGGTCAGCCAGAGGTACGCTGCCTCAGCCAAAACTTAAGCGCGAGCGAAGGAAAACCAGTGACAGGAGGTCACCCAATGAACCCGACCCGCCGCGCCCGCGTCGCGGGCGTCAGCGATAACGCTGAAGTCAACCAGGCCGAAATTATCCGCTTGCTGTCACAGCGATTTGGTGACGGCCTGATCTACCTGGCGGACGACGCCGACCAGGAAATCCTGCGCCGAGCGATGGAAACCGGGCTGGTCAGCCCCGACGGCCATCTCACCACCGCCGGCTACCGTGTTTTGAAACGCAGCGCCCGGGACTGAATCCGAACTCGACGCTCCCAGGCCGCCATTGCGGCCGGATGGTCGGACCGCGGCGCCGATCTAGGGGCTGGGGTTCGGCGGATCGCTAAGCGGCAGAAACCGAACCGCCAACCACCGCATCGCTGGGGAACCGGCGTCATTCGTTCGCCGTCGGGCCTCGCGCCAGCCCGGCGTAGCCGTTCCGGGTCTGCGGCAATTTTCGCTCCAGTATTCTCGAAGCGATCACCGTTCTTAAAATCTGTGCCGTCCCCCCTCCGATGGTAAACATCCGGGCGTCGCGAACCATGCGTTCCACTGGCAGATTTCTGGAGTAGCCGCGGGCGCCGAAGATCTGCAGCGCGTCGTTGGTCACGCGAATGGCCATCTCGGAGGCGAATACCTTGGCCTGGGCCGCAAGTTTCGGATCGGGAAAGGGTTCATTGCTCGAGGCCGCCTGATAAATAAGCAGCCGCGCCGCTTCAATCTGGGTGTCCATATCCGCCAGCATCCACTGGATGCCCTGGAACTCGCAGATGGGACGCCCGAACTGCTCGCGTCGCTTGGAGAAATCCAGCGCCTCGGCATAAGCGCCCGCGGCGAGACCGAGCGCAACCGTTGCCGCGCCAATGCGCTGACTGTTGTATGCGTTCATGAGTTCGGCGAATCCGCGGCGAAATCCGCCCGGCGGCATGAGGACAAGATCGTTTGGGATCCGCATGTTATTGAACACGATCTCGGTTTCCGGGATACCGCGAAGACCCATGGTGGGTTCCCGCTTGCCGATCTCGAGGCCTTTGGTTTGCTCGCGTACCGCAATGAAGCCAGCGATTCCCTGGTCGTTTCCTTCGTTGTCGAACACCCGGGCGAATATCAGGTGAAGGCGGGAAATCCCGCCGCCGGTGATCCCGTGTTTTTTTCCGTTGAGCACGTATCCGTCACCGGCGGGTTCGGCGCGGGTGGTCATTTCCGTCGCCGCGCTGCCGGCTTCCGGCTCAGTGATGCAGATGGCGGGCTTGTCGCCAGCGAGCACCAGATCCGCGGCCAGCTTCCGCTGCACGTCGCTGCCGTAGCGCATGATGGCCGATATCGCGCCCATGTTGGCTTCCACCACGATGCGGGCGGTGACGCCGCACACTTTGGCCATTTCCTCGATGACCAGCACCGCGTCCAGGTAGCCGAGGCCGCGGCCGCCGAAGGCCTCGGGAATGGTCATTCCCATGAAGCCGGCGTCGGTCAGGGCGCGAACGTTGTCCCACGGGTACTGCTCGCTCTGGTCGGTGGCTCGAGCCGTCGGCGCGATGATCCCTTGGGCGAGATCCCGCGCCTGCTGCCTCAACGCCCGCTGCGCTTGATTGAGCTCCCGGTACATGCCGCTCACCCCCGTCCCTCATTGCTGTTCGCTGCCGCTCATTTTCAAGCAACGAGACGACAATGGACAGGGCGCCTCCCCGCCGGTGTAGGATGAGCGCCGGAACAATTGGCCGCCGACCCGGGATAACGGTTGAGTCAGTGGATACCCGTCACGAGGAAATGGAGACGCTGCTCAGCAACGGCGATCCCGCGCCGGTGGAGGTGCTGCGCGCCGACGGAAGCTCGACCTTCCTGTTCACAGCGGAGCATGCGGGCCGCGCGCTTCCCAGCCGACTGGGATCCCTCGGCCTCAAGGACCGCGACCTGGATCGCCATATCGCCTGGGACATAGGCATTGCCGGCGTCACCCACTGCCTGTCGGAGAAGCTTGACGCTCCCGCCGTGCTTCAGGCCTACTCGCGTCTGGTGGTCGACTGCAACCGCTGGCCTACGGCCAAAGATTTCGTCACTGCTTTCAGCGAGGACACCATGATTCCGGGGAACGTGGGTCTCCGTCGGGACGAGATCGAGGCCCGCTCCAACGAGATTTTTCATCCCTATCACCACGCCATCCGCGACTTGCTTGACGCTCGAACGGCCCGGTCACAAGCCACGGTGCTGGTGGCCATGCACAGCTGCACGCCGGTCTATCTTGGCGTCTCGCGACCATGGCACGTGGGCGTGCTGTACGACAAGGATCCCACCTTCGCCCGCATCATTCTTGAGCTTCTCCACGGCGAGGGAAAGCTGATCGTCGGCGATAACGAACCTTATGTTCTGACAAGCGACAAGGACTATGCCGTCCCGGTGCACGGCGAACAGCGGGGGATCCCTCACGTTGAGATTGAAATTCGCCAGGACCTTATTCAAACGGATTCGGGACAAAGGGAATGGGGCGAACGCATGGCGGAGGTGTTCCGCGAAGGCTTGGACCGACTGCGCAACGCCAGCGGCATCTGATTGTGGATCGCGCGATGAACGATTTCGTTTACCGAAACTACGACCGGGATCAGTTCGAGTGGCAGTACAACGCCAGACTCCAGGTCGGCGACAGCGAGGATATCGTCGCCCGCAATATCGCGCGAAGCGAAGCCTACCGCCAGCGGGCGCGGGCGCTTCTGGACGTGCCTTTCGGTTCAAGCGAGAAAGAGCGAGTCGACCTTTTTCTACCGGACAACGATGACGCGCCGGTGCATCTTTTCATCCACGGCGGCTACTGGCGTTCGCGCGACAAGTCTATGTTCAGCTTTCTTGCCGAACCCTTGGTAGAGTCGGGCGCTCTGGTGGCGATCACCAACTATTCCCTGTGCCCCGATGTCACGCTCGACGAAATCGTCCGTCAAATGCGAAGGGTCACTTCGTGGCTTTGGCGCAATGCGGGTGAACACGGCGGCAATCCGGAGCGCATCCACGTCTCTGGTCATTCCGCCGGAGGCCATCTGGCCGCCATGCTCGCCGCCACCCGCTGGCCGGAGTTCGAGGCTGTGCTGCCGGAGCAGTTAGTCAAAAGTGCGACGCCGGTAAGCGGATTGTTTACCCTCGATCCGCTGATCCGGCATTCGGTCAACCAGGATCTTCGCCTCGACGTCGAGGCGGCCAGGCGAAACAGCCCCTCGTTGTTGCGCCCGGGCATGAGCGGCCCCGTCAACGTTTGCGTGGGCGGCGACGAAAGTGAGGAGTTTCGCTGGCAGTCCAGTGATCTCGCCTCGCGCTGGAGAGAGGATGGCGCCCGGGTCGCCTACGTGGAGATTTCGGGCTGCAACCACTTCACCATTCTCGAGCGCCTGGCCGACCCCGACTTCGACCTGACTCGACGCCTGGTCGCGGCCACCACTTCAGCCTGATTCACTGCTGACCCCGTCTGACGTCCGATACCGCCGGAAGTCGTTGCGGGAACCCTTGTCTTCCCGGGGTCATGGAGCCTCGATTTTCGCGATCCAGTTCACACTCCGGATTCAGCTTGGGTTCAGGCGACCCCGCGCAGAATGTGCGCCAGGCTCGAACATTGGGCATGAACGAGGGTTGTAAACATGAAGAGATCTAACCGATCTTTGATCTGGGGCGCCGGCGCATTGGGTGCGGCCTTGATGCTGTCGTCGCCGGTTTTTGCCGACGAAGGTAAAAGCGCTCGCGGCAATCGCGGCGGCGATTCGCTGGTCCAGGTTGGCGCACATCGGGGCCAGGGCCGAGGACCGCCAAGTGAAGCTCGCGGACCCCGCCGGGATGCGGGCGCGCACCGGGGTGGTTACCACCGACCGCGCGGGCATGCCCGCGGCCACTACCGCCACGGCCCGCGACACTGGCGCGGGCAGCGGCACTGGGGCGGGCACCGGCACTGGGGCGGTCATAGACCCTACTGGCGGCGCCAATGGCACCACCGTCGCTACGGCCACCGCTACGGCTACGGCTACGGCCGACTGGGATACGCCCCTGGCCTCGTCATTCGCCTGTACTGAGGGAACGGACTGAAATCAGGAGTAAGGTCATGAACAAGGTCAATCTCACTGCGGCCGCCATGATAGTGGCGTTCGCCTACACCCAGTCTGCCAGCGCCGACCACTACGCGTACTCATCGTCCCAGAGCGGCAGCTACACCGATACGGCCAAGGTCATGGAGGTGGAGCCGATTACCCGGCTGGTGCGCGTCGAGACCCCTCGGCGCGAGTGCTGGGACGAGGAGGTCCCGGTACGGCGAAGCTCACCTCACCACGACTCCGCCACTCCCACCATTATCGGCGGCATTATCGGCGGCGTTGTGGGTCATCAGTTCGGCAAAGGCGACGGCAAGACCGCGATGACCGTTGCCGGCGCCCTGCTGGGCGGCTCCATTGGTCGCGACCATGCGCGTCGACACGCCGCGGCCCACGAGTACACCGAGTACACCACCACGCAAACCCGCTGCAGCGTGCGTACCGAGTACCACGAGGAGGAGCGGGTGGAAGCTTACCGGGTGAAGTACAGCTATAACGGGCGCGTTTACGTCACCCGTATGAAGGAGCATCCGGGGGACCGCGTCCCGGTTAGCGTCAGCGTGGTTCCCATCCACTGAGCTCGTCATGGTTGCGTCGTCGACGTTACGGACAGTGAACGCTGCTAAGATTAAACTGATCGTTCGTCGGCGACGCGGACTCCGGCCGAAACGCCCCGTCCCGTGGCCTGAACGAATCTCGAATGAGCCCGCTTTAGCATGATCAGACCGACCAAGAGATTCGCCGTCATTCTGACGCTGGCAGCGGCCTTGCTCTCGGCGTCCGCCGCTTTTGCGGCGCACGCACGGCAGGGTTTCGCCCGCGAGGCCAATCTCGTCGCGGACATCGGGCCGGACCAGGCCGCCGCCATCGTGCGCGATCGCACCGGGGGCCGGGTGCTTGGAGTGCGCGAGGTTACGCGTAACGGGCGAACTGTCTATCAGGTCAAGGTGCTCAAGAACGGCCACGTGCGCATATATAACGTGGACGCGAGCTCCGGCAACGTCCTCGGTTAACGACCCGACTGAAGAGAGCAAGCCGTGCGCGCGCTGGTCATCGAGGACGAAGCGCCTCTGCGCCAACAGCTGGAGCAGCGTCTCCGGGACGCCGGCTATGCGGTGGACACCGCCAGCGACGGAGATGAGGGGCTTTACTTTGGCGAGGAGTACCCCATCGACGTGGCGGTGGTGGATGTGGGCCTGCCCAAACGCTCCGGCATTGAGGTGATTCGCGCCTGGCGCGCCGGCGGGCGCGCTTTTCCGGTTCTTATTCTCACCGCCCGGGGCCGCTGGCAGGACAAAGTGGATGGGCTCGAGGCCGGCGCCGACGATTATCTGGTCAAGCCGTTCCACATGGAGGAGCTGCTGGCCCGGCTGCGTGCCCTGGTGCGGCGGGCCTCAGGCTTAAGCCGCAGCGTGCTCCAGTGTGGGCCGGTGAAACTTGACACCCGCAGTCGCGCTGTCGAATCCGACGGCGCGCTGGTCGACCTCACCGCGTTCGAGTACAAGGTGCTCGAATACCTGATGATGAATGCCGGCAAAGTGGTTCCCAAGGGCGAGCTCGTGGAGCACGTATACGACGAAGACCTGGATCCCGACAGTAACGTGCTGGAGGTGCTGGTCGGGCGATTGCGTCGAAAGCTGGATCCGGAGCGAAAGCTCAACCCAATAGAAACCCGTCGCGGTCAGGGCTACCGTTTCCGCTTCGACCACGAAGAAGGCTGACTCTGATGCTCTCGCTCAACGCGCGGCTGATCGTTTCCGCCAGCGTGGTCTTGGCGGCCTTTCTGGGCCTGGCCGGCGTGGCTCTGGACCGGGCCTTTGCCGAGAGCGCGCTGGCCCGCGTGAACGACAGGCTTCAGTCGCGCATCTATGCCCTGATCGCCGCCGCGGAGCCGGAAAACGGGGCGCTGGAGCTCCCCGAGGCGCTGCCCGAGCCGAGACTGTCGGTTCCTCAGTCCGGGGTTTACGCGCAGCTCACTGACGCCTCCGGGCGAGTGCTGTGGCATTCCCGCTCGTCGCTCGGCATCGATATCGACTACCCGGATGCGAAAGCCCCGGGGGTCGCCGTATTTTCTCCCACCCGCGACTCCCAGGGCAGCGAGCTTTTCGCCCTGACCTATGGGTTGCGGTGGACCTTTCCCGACGGCGCGGACAAGGCCTTCACCCTGCAGGTGGCGGAGGCACGCGCGCCGTTCGAAGCCGAAATCGCCCGCTTCCGCGGCACTCTCTGGCTGTGGCTCGCCGGCGCCGGACTGGTTCTGCTGGCGGTTCAGGGCGCCGTGCTTCGTTGGAGTCTCGCCCCTTTGCGCAAGCTCGCGCGTGAAGTGGCTGATATCGAGGGAGGGAAGAAACAGGACCTCACCGGGCGCTACCCCAGGGAGCTCGAGCGCCTGACCCAGAATCTCAATATGCTGATCGCCCACAGCCGGAGTCATCTGGAGCGCTACCGTAACGCCCTCGGCGATCTGG
>JBFIYQ010000145.1:0-7139 GCA_041605275.1 Gammaproteobacteria bacterium | reverse complement strand
TTGCCGCCCCCATCACCGACAGCGGCGCCAGCACCGCGGCGGCAATCACCACGTAGGAAAGCTGGCTGACCGTGGAATATGCCAGCCGCGCCTTAAGGTTGTCTTTGGACAGCGCCACCAGGGAGGCGATGATGATCGTCGCCCCGGCGGCGACGACCAGCCAGGTGCCCGCCCCGATCTCTCTTAAATAGTCGATGCCGAAGATGTAAACGCAGACCTTGAGAATCGCGAACACGCCGGCCTTGACCACCGCCACCGCGTGCAGCAAAGCGCTCACCGGGGTCGGCGCCACCATCGCCGCCGGAAGCCAGCGATGAAACGGCATCAGCGCCGCCTTACCGATGCCGTACACGTACATGGCAAACAGGATCACGGTGAGCCCCGGCGAGGCCGCATCGCGCAAGATGCCGCCTTCGGTGAAGTCCAGGGTGCCGGTGAGCGACCAGGTCCAGATCACGGCGAACAGCTGGAGGCAGATGGAGGTGCCGAGAAGAACGCCGAGATACACCCTGCCCGCTCTGCGCGCCTCGTCGGTTCCGGAGTGGGTCACCAGCGGATAGGTGGAAAGCGTCAGCACCTCGTAGAAGATGAACATGGTGAACATGTTGTCGGCGAAGGCGACGCCCATGGTGCTGCCAAGCGCGATGGCGAAGCAGACGTAGAAACGGGTTTGATTCGATTCGTCGTTTCCGCGCATGTAGCCGATGGAATAGACAGAGGTGACGATCCACAAGAAGCTCGCCACGATGCCAAACAGCATTCCGAGCGGCTCTACGGAGAGCGCAAGGTCCAGTCCCGGCAGCACGGTAAACAGCACGACGCCCGGGCGGTTGCCCGCCGCGACCTCCGGGTACAGGCTCAATACGAGCAGGAACAGGCCCACCGCGGCGATCAGCGTCACCGCCTCGGGCTGATCGGGGCGCTGATGAGAAAGCGCGATCCCCACCGCGCCCATCAGCGGCACCAGCAACGTCAGGGCGATGACCAGTTCGCTGCTCAAGGCACCGACCCCAGCAGCGTTTCGGCGGCGCGCTCGGCAACCCCCACGGTGAGCGAAGTGTCGAGCCCGAAATAGACGCTGGCGGCGACCAGCGTCCACAGCGGTACCAACATGAGCAGCGGCGCTTCTTCCGCTTTAGCCTGCGCGGATCCTTCGCGCGCGGTTCGAAAATAGGCCACCTCGACCACGCGCCAGACGTAAGCCAGCGCAATCAGCGAGGTGAGCACGATGAAGGCCGCCAGCGGCCACCAGCCGCGATCGAGGGCGGCGAAGATGAGATACCACTTGCTGACGAAGCCCACCGTCAACGGAACGCCTACAAGGCTCAACGCGCCGACGACGAATGCGCCAAGGGTCCACGGCATACGCCGGCCCAGTCCTTCCATGGAAGCCAGGGAGATGGAGCCGACGCGGTAAAACACGCAGCCCAAAGACATGAACAGGGCCGCTTTCATCAGCGCGTGATTGAACAGATGAACGATACCGCCCGTCAGGCCGGCTACGGACACCAGCGATATGCCGAGAACCATGTAACCGATCTGGGCAAGGCTCGAGTAAGCCAGGGTACGCTTGATGTCGTTCTGATAAACGGCGATCAGGGACATGACCAGAATGCAAATGAGCGCGAGCGGCATCAGAAACAGCTCGAATCTCAGCTCTTCGAAAGCAAAGCTCGCGCCGAAGACGGTAAAGTAGAACCGCAGCAGCACGTAAACGGCAACTTTGGTCGAGGTCCCGGCCAGAAAAGCGGTCACCGCCGAAGGCGCCTCAGCGTAGGCGCCGGGCAGCCAGGCGTGAAAGGGAAACAGCGCCATCTTCAATCCGATGCCGACTGCGAGAAAAGCAAACGCGGCGTAAACGGTGCGCGTCTGTGACACCTGCGGAATTCGCTCGGCGAGATCCACCATATTGAGCGTTCCGGTCATGGCGTAAAGCAGGCCGACGCCGATGAGAATGAAGGTCGCGCCGACGGTGCCCATCACCAGGTAGCGAAACGCGGATACCAGGGCGCGCCGATGGCCGCCGAGGCTGACCAGCACGTAGGTGGAAAGCGAGGAGATTTCCAGAAAGACGAACACGTTGAATGCGTCGCCGGTTATGGTGATTCCAAGCAAGCCGGTGAGGCACAGCATCCACGCGCAGTAAAAAAGCACGCGCTTTTCCTCCGGCACCTCCCTGGCCACGCTGGTGCGGGCGAATATCAGCGCCAGCGAGCTCACCGCGGAGACGATCAGCAGCACGAAAGCGTTGATTTCGTCTATCCGGTACTCGATACCCCAGGGCGCCGCCCAGCCACCGAGCGGGTAACGAATGACGCCCACATCGAGCACCTGGGAAAGCAGCCCCCAGGCGGTTACAAACGCGCACCAGCTGACCACCAGCGCCACCGCCCAGGCCCGCTGCCCGCGGCCGGCGAGCACGCAAACCGGCGCCGCCAGAAGCGGAAGAATCACCTGGATCGCGGGAAGATGCGCCAGCACGCCGGCGGAGGCCGAGGCGCTCATTCTTCCTCCTTGTCGAGCTCTTCGATCTCCGCCTCGTCAATGGTGCCGTAGGCCTTGTCGATGCGGATGACCAGGGCGAGCGCCAGCGCCGTGGTGGCAACGCCGACGACGATGGCGGTGAGGATCAGAACGTGAGGTAAGGGATTGGCGTAACGGTCGAAACGTTCCGCGAGAATGGGCGCGGTTCCCCCGGCGAGCTTGCCCACGGAAATATAAAGAATGAAGACCGCGACCTGAAAAATGTTCAGCCCGAGCACTTTCTTGACCAGGTTGGTTTGCGCCATGACCACGTAAAGCCCGGTCATGATGAGCACAATGACAACCGAGTAATTGAAATGGCCCATCACTAAATAGCTCTATGAAACGATGCTGTCCCGAGGACTTCCATTGAACGCTTGAATAAGACGCAATGACGGCGTGTCGAAGTCACGCTTATTTCTGTGCGCTCCATAATTACCCCCTCCCCGGCGGGCCCCCTCGCTTCGCTCTCCTCCGCTTGCCGCGGGGGAAGAAGTGCCCCGAACGGTCCGTAATCTAATTTTCAAAGCGGCAAATCTGCTGCAGCCTTCGAAATTCGTCTACGGACTCCAACAGATCCATCTCATTTGCATCAGCGCCGCTCGGCGAAGGCGTAGAACAGCGCGGTCATGGTCGAGGCCACGGTTAAGCCGACGCCCAGCTCGATGAGGATGATGCCCAAGTGCTGCCCGGCAACGGGATCGTCCAGCAGCACGCCGTAGTCGAGATAATTGCCGCCCATCATGGGGCCGGCGACGCCTACCAGCGCATAAAGCAGCACGCCGCCGCAGGAGAGCATGACCACCACCGGCGTAGGCGCGACGGTCTGAGCGGCGCGCAGCCCGAAGACGACTCCGTAGAGAATGAAGCCGGCACCGAAAATGACCCCAGCCTGAAAGCCCCCGCCGGGCCCATAATCGCCGTGAAATTGCACGTACAGCGCAAACAGCAGGATCATGGGAATGAGGAGTTTGCAAACGACGCGAAGGACGACGTGATGCTCCATAAGGGTCAGTCCTCCTTACGCTGGCCGAAAAGCCTGACCACCGGACCAAGAAGGCACAGCACGCCGATGCCGGCGGTGAAGATGACCGTCACTTCCCCCAGGGTGTCGTAGCCCCGATAGCTCGCCAGCACCGACGTCACCACATTGGGAATGCCGATTTCCTCGCCGGACTTCTGAAGGTAGCGGGGCGCAACGTGCTGATGCGCGGGCGCCAGAGGATCTCCCACATTTGGGTAATCCAGGGTGCCGTAGAGGAGCACCGCGCCGGTAAACACGGCGGCCACCCACGCCAGGGGTTTGAGACGGTGCGCCCGCTCCTGCTTGGTTCGGGTCACGGCCAGGGTCGCCAGCATCAAGATTGTAGAGATCCCCGCGCCCACTGCCGCCTCGGTGAAAGCCACGTCGACGGCGTCCAGAGAGACGAACACCGCCGCCGAGAGCAAACTGAAAATGGCGAACAGCATCACCACCGCGAACAGGTGACGCAGCCTCGCCGCGGCCAGCGCCACTGCAACGATGAACAGCAGTAGCGCGTTGTTGATAAAAAGTTCTATGGCCGGGCCTCCTCTTTTTCCGAGGCCACGTGCGGTTTGAGTCCACCGTGCAGGGCCGCTTTGGCCAGAGCGTGGGTTGCCGTAGGGCCGGTGATCATCATGAAGAGGAAGACGAGAAACAGTTTCACCGCCACGATCCAGGTACCGGACTGCAGCAGCATACCGGTCAGCATCAGTCCGGCACCCATGGTGTCGGTGACGCCGGCGCCGTGCATGCGGGTGAAAAAAGTCGGCAGCCTTAAAAGGCCGACGGCGCCGGTAAAAACAAAGAAGGAACCAATCAAGATCAGCACCCAGCTCGATATGTCGAGCGCCGCGCTCATTGACCGGGCTCCCTGGATCTCTCACGCGCAGATGTTCCGAGATCGCCGTACTCGAAAAACTTGAGCACCGCGACCACGCTGACAAAGTTGATCAGCGCGTACACCAGCGCAATGTCGAGGAAGTCCGGTCTGTCGGTAAGAAAGCCGTAGACGGCGATGATCAGCACCGTCTTGGTGCCAAAACTGTTGGCCGCCAGAATCCGGTCGTACACCGTCGGCCCCAGCAGGGCGCGCGCCAGCACCAGCACCATAGTGATCAGAATCGCGATGGAAGCGACGATGAACATCAGCCCTGCCGTTCGATGGCGGCCACCCGCCGGTTCATCTCGCCTTCCAGCAGCGCGTCCGCGCCCTCTTTGCTGAGCGCGTGCACCTCGATCTCTCCCTCCTGCACGTCGATGGAAACGGTGCCGGGAGTCATGGTGATGGAATTGGCAAAGATGACCCGGCCAAGCTCCGTCTTCTGCGACGCGGGAACCCACACCACAGTCGGACTGATGGTCATCCTGGGCGAAAGAACCCGCCGCGATACGTCCAGGTTGGACTTGACGATCTCGACCGTAAGCCAGCCAAGGTAGCGCAGCGTGGCCATCGGGCGGACCAGTCCGAAGTGGTGCTCACCGTCGGTGTGATCCATGCGCGCCCCGAGCCACGCCACCAGCACGCAGGAGAAAATTCCGAAAGAGATGAGCAGCGCCTGAAAATAACCCGACAGCGCCAGCCACAGGACCGACAGAGTCACGAGTGTGCCGTAAACGCGTTTAGACGGATTCATTTGCTCAGTGGTTGGCGGCGACGTCCTGCCGTCACGTCATCGCGGCCCGCGTCGGACGGCTCGAGCGGCATGGACGGCCCGCCTCCTTCGACTTCATCGTTATTTGATTTATCGCCTGGACAGACCGCTCGGACCACCAAGGCGGGCCTAGGATAAACGACTCGTCTTCGCCCCGCACACCCCGAACAGAAAAATACCCGCCGACTTCCTCATATGGGCCTGGCGCGCGCCGGACTCGTATGGCGCCCCAGGGTTGCCGTGCCGCCCGTAAGCAGGCCGCTGTCGTCCCTGCGGGATCCCCGCTCCGGACCCGCCTGGCGGCGTTGTGGGAGGTCACCCGGTACGCATACACTGGCCCGCAGGCACCGTTCGAGCTGAGGAAGACTGTCAAGTCAGATATCTTTATTTTTCCTGTATTTACACGACTGTTTTAATAAAATAATCTAAAATTTGCGGAATAAGCCTCTAACCGCGCGGTCAAATCCTTCTCCTGGTTGAAGTCCTCACTATGAGCGCAGAGCTGCTGATCAACGTCACCCCGCGCGAGACCCGTGTCGCCTTAATCGAGAACGGTATCCTGCAGGAGCTGTTCATCGAGCGGGCCAATCGGCGCGGGCTGGTGGGAAACATTTACAAGGGTCGCGTTTCCCGGGTGCTTCCCGGAATGCAGGCGGCCTTCGTCGATATCGGACTCGACCGGGCCGCCTTCCTGCACGCCTCGGACATCGTGACGAATAATAACGAGCTGGGGATACCGCCCGCGCTGGTGGAGAACACCCTCCACGATGGTGATTTCTCCACCCAGGACACCGTGAATGTCGGGCAGGGCAACGTGCACAGCATCACCGAGCTGCTGCGTCCGGAACAGGACGTGCTGGTGCAGGTGATCAAGGATCCCATCGGAAGCAAGGGCGCGCGGCTGACCACCTACGTTTCCATTCCCTCCTGCTACCTCGTCTACATGCCTAACTCCGGCACCATCGGCGTTTCCCAGAGGATCGAGGAAGAAGCGGAACGCGAGCGACTGCGAGCCCTGGTGCGGGACCTGATGCGCCGGCGGACCGGCGCCAACCTGGGCAGCGGAAAGGGCAGCAATGGCGGCAACGGCGCGGCCCAGGGTGACCACGATGGCTACATCGTGAGAACCGCAGCAGAGTCTGTATCAGAGGACATGCTGCTCGCCGACATGAACTTTCTTTACAAGCTGTGGCAGTCCATTCAGGAGCGTGCCCGTGTCGCCAACGCACCCGATATCGTTCACGAGGATCTGCCTTTGGTGATACGGACCCTGCGCGAGCTGTCCGGCACCGAAATCGAGCGCATCCGTATCGACTCTCGCGACACTGTGCGGCGCGTGCTGGAGTTCACCGAACGTTTTATCCCGGAGCTGGCCGGCAGAATTGAACACTATCTGGGCGAACGCCCGCTGTTCGATCTCTACGGGGTCGAGGATGAAGTTCAGAAGGCGCTGCAGCGTAAGGTGCAGCTCAAGTCCGGCGGCCATCTGGTCATTGACCAGACCGAGGCAATGACCACCATCGACGTTAATACCGGCGCCTTCGTCGGCAGCCGGAATCTGGAAGAAACCATCTTCAAGACCAATCTGGAGGCGTCCCAGGCCATTGCCCGGCAGCTTCGCCTGCGCAACCTCGGCGGCATCGTCATCATCGATTTCATTGACATGGGCAGTGACGAGCACAAACGCCAGGTGCTGCGAGCACTGGAAAAGAGCCTGAGCAGGGACCATACCAAGACCCACATCAGCGGGGTGTCCCCCCTGGGTCTGGTGCAAATGACCCGCAAGCGCACCCGCGAGAGCCTGGAACATATCCTGTGCGAGCCCTGCCCCACCTGCGACGGGCGCGGCACCATCAAGACGCCGGATACGGTGTGCTACGAAATCTTTCGAGAGATCCTACGGGAGGCACGCCAGTTCGACACGGAAAAACTGCTGGTGC
>JBFIYQ010000144.1:0-7160 GCA_041605275.1 Gammaproteobacteria bacterium | reverse complement strand
GCTGGGGCCCAGAGTGCAGGCGCACGAATGGTTTCCCGAGGGCGTCAACGTGGGTTTTATGCAGGTGCTGTCGCCCGGGCGCGCGCGACTGAGGGTGTTTGAGCGCGGCGTCGGGGAGACGCTGGCCTGCGGCAGCGGCGCTTGCGCCGCGGTGGCGGTGGGTGTGGATCAGGGTGTCCTCGAGGAGCGGGTTCGCTTGGATCTCAACGGCGGAAGCTTGAAACTGGAATGGGCGGGCGAGGGCAATTCCATCTGGATGACGGGCCCGGCCGCAGACGTTTTTGAGGGAGAAATCGAAATATGACCAGGCGTGAGCAAGCGCGGTCCGCGCCCGCATCGGAGACCGAACAGGACATCGTCGACTATCTCAATTCGCATCCGGAGTTCTTCGTCCGTCACCCGGGGGTTCTCGAATCCATGGAAATTCCCCACCAGTGCGGTAAAGCGGTTTCCCTGGTCGAATATCAGGTCAGCGTGCTGCGTGACCAGTCGCGGGAGCTGCGCCGCAAGCTCAAGAAGCTGGTGAGTAACGCCCGCGACAACGAGGAGCTCAACAGACGCCTGCATAAGCTCACGCTCAATCTGATCGAATGCACTTCGGTCGACGAGGTGTTCGCGAATCTTTACCAGTCGCTGCGCGAAGACTTCAGCGCCGAGCATGCGGCGATCCGCGTATTCGACGCGCCCAGTCGGGAGAGCGACCGCGGTCTTGCCGAGTTCGTCAGCAAAGACTCGCAGTCCGAGCTGTTGTTCGAGCCCTTGTTTCAATCTATGAAGCCCCTTTGCGGACGGATGAAGCCCGAGCAGGTGGCGTTTTTATTTCCCGACCACGCCGAGGAAATCGGCTCCAGCGTCGTGCTGCCGCTGGGGGAATCACGCTGCTTAGGCCTGCTGGCCGTGGCCAGCCGCGATCCGCAGCGGTACTTTCCGGGCATGGGCGTCGTGTTTCTGACCCAGCTCTCTGAGATTGTGACCAGGGTGGTAGACCCGCACGTGTCCGCCGCCTGACGAACCTGTGTCCAACGACCTCGACCGCTGGCTCGATCGATTCCTCGGTCATTTGAGCGGCGAGCGCAATCTTTCTCCAAGAACCCGTCAGAGCTACCGCCGCGACCTGCTGCGCTTCGGCGAGTTCTTGAGCCGGCGGGCGGGCCTTGCGCTGGAAGCCGTGGACGCTGGTCACCTTCGCGCCTACGTCGCCTGGCGCCACCGGTCTGGCGTGAGCGGACGCACCATCCAGCGTGAACTCTCCGCCCTGCGCACTTTTTTCGGCTACCTCCTGCGGGAGGGGCGCGTGGGATCCAATCCCGGGGTCGGGGTAGGGGCTCCGAAATCGCCGCGAAAGCTTCCGCCGGTGCTGGACCCGGACCAGATCGCCGGGCTGCTGGACGGCGATGACGACTCGCCGCTGGCGGTTCGCGATCGGGCCATGCTGGAGCTGGTCTACTCCTCCGGGCTCAGGCTGTCGGAGCTGGTCGGTCTCGATCTCGGCGAAGTCGACCTGGACGAAAGCCTGGTTGCGGTGACGGGTAAAGGTCGAAAGCGGCGCATCGTTCCGGTGGGCGGGCACGCGCGCGCGTCGATCCGGCGCTGGCTTGCAGTGCGCCCCTCGCTGGCGAAGGGTTCCGTCAAAGCGCTGTTCGTCGGTTCGCGAGGCGCCCGCTTGAGCCCGCGCGCGGTCCAGTCGAGGTTCGAGCGCTGGGCGCGCTCCAGGGGACTGGAGGCGCGGGTGCATCCCCACCTTCTTCGCCATTCCTTTGCCAGCCACCTGCTGGAATCCAGCGGTGACCTGCGCGCCGTCCAGGAGCTTCTCGGCCACGCCGATATCAGCACCACCCAGGTTTATACCCATCTGGACTTCCAGCACCTGGCCAAGGTCTACGACAAGGCCCATCCCCGCGCCCGAAGGCGACAGCGTAAACCCGGTTAGAGAAGACGCATCCTCGGATTCTCCCTTGCGCGACGGCCATGGGCCGGTCTCTGATGTAAGATTGCGGCTCTTCGGCTCGTAATTGGGACTATTTGAATGGATGCCTTTCAGGGAACGACGATCCTCGCGGTGCGCCGCGGCAACAAGCTCGTCATGGGAGGTGACGGACAGGTCTCCTTCGGCGATTCGGTGATGAAAGGCAACGCCCGCAAAGTGCGCCGGATCTACAAGGACCAAGTGGTGGCCGGCTTTGCCGGGGGCACCGCCGACGCTTTCACCCTCTTTGAGCGCTTCGAAGGTAAGCTGGAGCAGCACCATAATCTCACCCGCGCGGCGGTCGAGCTGGCAAAGGACTGGCGGACCGATCGCATGCTGAGAAGACTGGAGGCCCTGCTCATGGTTGCCGATGCCTCCGCGTTTCTGGTGATTTCAGGAAATGGCGACGTGATCGAGCCGGAGCACGACTGCATGTCCATCGGATCGGGAAGCGGATATGCGTTGGCCGCGGCGCGCGCCCTTCTGGAGCAGACCGAGCTGGATGCCCGCACCATTGTCGAGAAAAGTCTCAACCTTGCGGCGGATATTTGCATCCACACGAACCATCAGCTCACCATCGAGGAGCTGGACGCCAAAGCAGGCTGACGGCGAAAGCCGGAGTTACCGGATAGCCCGGTCTGAATCTGGTTCAACACCCCGAGGTTAATACCGACCATGTCGCACATGACGCCGCGCGAGATCGTTCACGAGCTGGACAAGCATATTGTCGGTCAGGGTGCCGCCAAGCGCGCGGTCGCGATCGCGCTTCGGAATCGATGGCGCCGTACCCAGGTTCCTGAGGATATTCGCAACGAAATCTATCCAAAGAATATATTGATGATTGGACCGACCGGCGTTGGGAAAACGGAAATTGCGAGGCGGCTGGCGAGGCTGGCGAACGCACCATTCATCAAAGTGGAGGCGACCAAGTTTACAGAGGTCGGCTACGTGGGAAGGGACGTCGAATCCATAATCCGCGATCTAACCGACGTGGCGGTGAAAATGAGGCGCGAGCGCGAAATGAGCAAAGTGCAGAGCCGGGCTGAAGAATCAGCCGAAGAGCGTCTTCTGGACGTATTCTTGCGTCCTGCGCGAACGGAAATGGACGAACATCTGGACAGCTCTTCGGGAACGCGTCAGAAATTCCGTAAAAAGCTGAGGGAAGGAGACCTCGACGATCGCGAGATTGAGATCGAGCTCAAGTCACCGGGCGTGGGCGTAGAAATCATGGCGCCTCCCGGGATGGAGGAAATGACCTCGCAGCTTCAGGGGATGTTCCAAAATCTTTCCGGAAGCCGGACCCGAACGCGCAAGCTCAAGGTCAAGGATGCGTTCAAGCTGCTGACTGAGGAGGAAGCCGCCAAGCTTATCAACGAGGAAGATCTGAAGTCGGCGGCGCTCTCCGACGTGGAGCAAAATGGCATCGTCTTCATTGACGAGATCGACAAGGTCTCGCGGCGGTCTGAGTTCAGCGGAACCGATGTTTCCCGGGAGGGAGTTCAGCGCGACCTGCTGCCGCTGGTGGAAGGATCCACGGTGACCACCAAGTACGGTATGGTGAAAACGGATCACGTGCTTTTTATCGCCTCGGGAGCCTTCCATATGGCGAAACCGTCGGATCTCATTCCGGAGCTTCAGGGTAGGCTGCCGATCCGGGTGGAGCTTTCGCCGTTGGGAGCCGAGGAGTTCGTCAGGATTCTGACCGAGCCGGACGCTTCGCTGACAGAGCAGTACATCGAGCTGATGAAGACCGAGGGCGTTTCGCTTCGATTTTCGGATGACGCCGTCAAGCGGATTGCTGAAGTGGCGTGGCAGGTCAACGAGAGCACCGAGAACATCGGCGCCCGGCGACTGCACACCGTGCTCGAGCGGCTGCTCGAAACCATCTCTTTTGAAGCGCCGGATCACGCCGGTGAGTCGGTGAGCGTGGATGCCCGCTATGTGGACGAGCAGCTTTCGGAGCTTCTCGCCAACGAGGACCTCACCCGCTACATCCTTTGAGATCGTCGCCTGTCGAGCCCTTCAGCAAGAGATTTTGATGCCTGGACCGACCCCAACAGAGATTACCTACCGCCGCGACGCGCGTGTGCTGGAGGTCGCTTTTTCCACCGGCGAGCGTTTCGAATACTCGGCAGAGTACCTGCGCGTCTATTCACCCTCGGCGGAGGTGCGGGGACACGGGCCCGGGCAGGAAGTGCTGCAGATCGGTAAGGAAAACGTTTCCATCGAACGCATCGAACCGGTGGGAAACTACGCCGTCCGTCTGTGTTTCGATGACGGACACCACACCGGGCTCTACTCCTGGGATGAGCTTTTCAACCTCGGTCGCAATAAGGACGCGCTATGGCGGAAGTATCTCGAGCGTCTTGAAGCCGCCGGCCACAAGCGCACGGCGGAATCAACGTCGACGGAATAAATTGCGGCTGTCCGGATACACGATGTCAGATCAATTCACCCACTTCGGATACGAGAGCGTCGCCGAAAGCGACAAAGCTAAAAAAGTGCGCTCGGTTTTTGAATCCGTGGCCGAGCGCTACGATTTAATGAACGACCTCATGTCGATGGGTCTGCACAGGATGTGGAAGCGGTTCGCCATTGAAGCGGCCGCCGTTCGCCCCGGAGAACGCGCGCTTGATCTTGCCGGCGGAACCGGCGATCTGACTCTGCTGCTCAAGCAGAAGGTCACCGACTCGGGGCGGGTGGTGCTCGCCGACATCAATCCGGCGATGCTCGCAAGGGGTCGCGATCGGTTGATAGACAAGGGCGTGGTGAGGGGAGTGGACTTCGTGCTCACCGACGCCGAGCGGCTGCCGTTCGCCAAGGCGAGCTTCGACTGCATCTGTATCGCCTTCGGCCTGAGAAACGTCACCCGAAAATCCGCCGCGCTGAAATCCATGTACGACGCGCTCCGGCCCGGCGGCAGGCTGCTGGTGCTTGAGTTTTCCCGGGTCACCGTTCCTGCGCTGAAGACGCTTTACGACGCCTACAGCTTCAGCGTCATCCCGTGGCTGGGGCGCATCGTGGCCCGGGACGCGGCGAGCTACCGTTACCTGGCCGAATCCATACGCATGCATCCGGATCAGGAATCGCTCAAGGAAATGATGCGGAGCGCGGGATTCGAACGGGTCAAGTTTTTCAATCTCACGGCCGGCGTGGTGGCGCTGCATCGAGGCTACAAGCTGTGAGCGCCGAGTCGATCAGATATGCGGGATTCGGCGCGCGTATCGCCGCCGGGGCCATCGACCTGACGCTGCTGCTGTTGCTAGCGTCGCTGCTGACCTGGCTGGGAATCGAGGTCCAGGCGGCGGCGCCGGAAACCCGCGCCGAGCTGGTGCAGGCGGCCCAGGAGCTCTGGCGCGACGTGCTGCTGGTGCCGACAGTGGTTCTGGTGGTCGCGGCAACGACGCTCAGCTGGACCCGATTCCTTGCCACCCCGGGCCAGCTGCTGACGGGTTGCCGCGTTCTGCGCCGCAGGCGGCCCGTACCCCTGAATCTGTATCTCGCCCTGTGGCGCGGGTTGGCGATGCTGGCGCTCGCCGGTCCGGCCGGCTTTCCGCTGCTCACCATGTTTTTCGATCGGCGGCGAAGGGCGGCCCACGACTGGCTGTCCGACTCCGTGGTGGTGGAGGAAGACGAGTCACAAGTGTCTTTGGACGAGTGGCTGAGTGAGCTCGGGTGACCGACCCGGCCCCGCCCCTAGAGCTGGCCGAGTCGCTCATCAACCGGGCGCTGCGGCAGGATCCCGAGTTTCTCGAATCGCTCGAGACGCTTAGCGGCAAGCTGGTGGCGATCGAGCTCAGCGGCGTCGAGGCGACAATTTTCTTTTCCCTGAATATCGACGGGGTGACCTGCTACCAGCGCAGCGAGGCGGAGCAAATCCTCGGCGGACGTTCGCCCGATATCGGTTTTCGTGGCAGTCCGGCTGCGCTGCTGCGCATGGTGGCGTCCATGCGCCGCGGAGAGGCGGGTTTTGGAGACGAGGTGAGGATAAGCGGCGACGTGGCGGCGCTGGAATCGCTGCGGGACGCGTTTCGCAGACTCGACTTCGATCTGGAGGAGCTGTTGTCACGCTTCGTCGGCGATATGGCCGCCCACGAAATCGGTCGTGCGGCGCGCGCCTTCTTCTCCTGGGGTGAAAACCTGCGGCAGACGCTGCTCGCAGACACCGGCGAGTATCTGGTGGAGGAGCTGAGGGTGTCGCCGCCGCGACACGAGCTGGAAGACTTCGCCAGCGAAGTGGATCGTCTTCGCGATGACGTGGAGCGCATCGAGAAACGCATCGCCCGACTTGGCGCATCGCGGGAGCGTTCGTCTTGACCCGGGTACGTCAGGCCCTAAGGCTGGTGCACATCAACGCGGTGCTGATCAAGCACCGTCTCGACGAGCTTGCCTTTGCCACTCATCTGCTGAGGCCGGTGAGCTTCATGCTCTATCTGCTGCCGTGGAACTGGTTCCGCGGCCGGCCGCCGCCGCGGGCCATAAGGATCCGTCGCGCGCTGGAAGATCTGGGACCGATATTCGTCAAGTTCGGCCAAATCCTCTCTACCCGCCCGGACCTCCTTCCCGAGGATATCGCCGAGGAGCTTGCCAGCCTGCAGGATCGCGTTCCGCCTTTCCCCGGAAAGGACGCGCGCCGCATCGTCGAGCGGGAGCTTAAACGCAAGCTGGACGAGCTTTTCAGTGAGTTCAGCGAGGAGCCGATTGCCTCTGCCTCGATAGCACAGGTGCACGCGGCGAAGCTCAAAGACGGCACCGAAGTGGTGGTCAAGGTGGTGCGTCCGGGTATCGAGGATCTGATACGCCGGGATGTCGGCCTCCTCTACCTGCTCGCCGGGCTAGCCGAACGGTACTGGCGCCACGGCCGCAGGCTGCGGCCGAAGGAAGTCGTCGCCGAGTATGAAAAGACCATTCTGGATGAGCTCGATCTTCTTCGCGAAGGCGCATCCGCCTCTCAGCTGCGGCGAAACTTCGAGGGCTCCGATCTGCTCCACGTGCCGGAAATCTTCTGGCCCTACACCAGCCGCAACGTGCTGGTCATGGAGCGCATCTCCGGCATACCCATAAGCGACACCCAGGCGCTGGTGAAACACGGAGTAGACCTCAAGGCGTTGGCCGAGCGCGGCGTGGAAATCTTTTTCACCCAGGTGATGAAGCACAACTTCTTCCACGCCGACATGCATCCCGGGAACATATT
>JBFIYQ010000143.1:0-7177 GCA_041605275.1 Gammaproteobacteria bacterium | reverse complement strand
GATCTGGGCGCCCGTGAGCTGACCTCCGGAAACGGTCACGCCGTGGAGCTCACCACCATGGAGTTCGAGCTGCTCTCCGTTCTGGTCAGCAACCCCAATCGGGTCATGTCGCGAGACCAGCTTCTAGAGCGTTGCACCGGCAGAAGCTGGGACCCCTATGACCGCGCCATCGACACCCTGATCGTCAAGCTGCGCCGGAAACTGGAATCTGATCCAAAGCACCCGCAGATCATCAAGACTGTAAGGGGGGCGGGCTACATTTTCACTCCCGCAGTGCAGCGCGCCTAAAGCTGCTCACCGGACACCTCTGCCTGGTCGCGGGGCGTAACGCTGCGAGGCGTCGGGAATGCGTCGCGCTCAGGAAGCGCGCAATTCGGTGGGCGGGTCCCGATCCATGCGGCGCTCAAAAACGTCGTCAACATAGCCACGCTCGTAGCGCTGCAACCACGCTTCCAGATCTTCCGCGCCTACGGGCTCGGAAAACAAATAGCCCTGAGCCACGTCGCAGCCGAGCGCAGTAAGGTGGCGTAACGTCTCTTGATCCTCGATGCCTTCGGCTACGCTGCGTAGACCCAGATTGTTTGCCAGGTTAACGATCGAGCGCACTATGACCGCTGCTTCTTCCTTGGACAACACCTCACCAACGAAGGAATGGTCGATCTTAATCTCGCTGTAGGGCAACCGATAAAGCTGGATCAACGAAGAGTGCCCGGATCCGAAATCGTCAATGGAAAGCCTGATGTCCTTGAGGCAAAGGCGAACCAGAATATCCATGGACTGACTGGGATTCTCCATCGCCCCCGACTCCGTGATCTCCAGTGTCAGGCGATCGTTTGAGAAACCGGAGGCGGAAAGAATCGCATCAATTCTTTCCGGAAGTTCAAGGTCGTCCAGCATGCGGGCGGAGAGGTTGATGGCGACGGGAACCAGTCGATTCCCGGCGCGCACCGACGCCATTTCGGCTGTGGCCTGCTCCATGATGCGGTAGGTCAGAGAGGTAATCAGTCCTGAATCCTCCGCCAGCGGAATGAATTCGCACGGGCCAACGAGCCCGTAGGCGGGATGATCCCAGCGGGCCAGCGCCTCCAGGCCGGTGACGCGACCATCGTCGAGGGAAACGATGGGCTGGTAGTGGACCAGCAGCTCGCCGCTGCCAATCGCTCTTGCGAGGTCCGCTTCGGTGACCTTTCTGCCGGAGGCGCCTTTGGACGCGGCGACGAAGTAATGGCGCTGCAGATGGCGCTCGAACTCTTCCAGATCGATGGGTTTCCTCACTGCACCAACAATATTGAGCCCGAGCGAAGTCGCCAATCGCTCGGCGGTCTGAATCACACGGGTCTGCACGCCACTCATCAGCATGATCGCGGACTCGGACTCGAGACCGGACAGGTGCCTCAAAATTTCAATGCCGTCCATTTGCGGCATCTGCAGATCTAGAGCGATGAGATTGGGCTCGAAACCGACGTAAGCCGGCTCGAAATCCACGGGATTGTCCAGGATATAGGCTTCGTACCCCATGCCCTCCGATACCCGCCGCAATAAGCGGCAGATTTCAGGATTGTCGTCGATGATCAGGATCCTGTTCATCGGGGTGACCTCGTTCTTCTCAGCTCTCGCCATGGATAGAACTTCACTGCCAACCGTGCTGCCCGGTATCAGATGCTAAATGCCCGGTGTGTTTTCACGTCGGAGCGCGGGTTTCATTTAGTGGGCTTTTGTCGACCCATGGTGGAGATACGGGAAATCTACCCGCTCTCATGTCCGATTCGGCCGAGTGTCTCGGGCGTCGTGGCCATCGGTTACGGAAGTCCACACGAGTCGACGGCGCAGGTACGCGGTATCCACACGTCGCTGGTATACAGGCCTTTGGGAACGAGCCACCGCGCGGCCCGGGTGGCACTTCGCTTTACTTTTACCTACGCGATTTCTCGCCGCGCCAGGATTCTGCATGCGATGAGCGCAGCGCCCGAAGATCACCGCAAACCCCTACGGGAAGGCGAGTCCGTCGACGTGTACCGGATAGAGCGCACACTGGGCGCTGGCGGATTCGGTCTCACATACGTCGCAAGAGACGTCTATCTCGATCGCCCGATTGCGCTCAAGGAATACATGCCCCTCGGCTTGTCGCAGCGGCTTGATAACGGCGTCGTCGGCGCCTTGGGACCCGTGCACGAAGACGCCTTCAACGAAGGATTGAAGCAGTTTCTCACCGAGGCGCGGCTCATGGGACGGGTGGACCATCTCAACGTGGCGAGGGTGCTGAGCGCCTTCGAGCTGAACGGAAGCGGCTACATCGCCATGGCCTACGAGTCCGGCACGCCCCTTGATACCTGCATCCGCCGTCGGCGCAAGATGAGTGAATCGAAGCTGCGCACGCTGGCCCTCGGGCTGCTGGACGCGCTCGACGCCATACACGCAACCGGGATTATCCACCGCGACATCAAGCCGTCGAACATTCTGATTGCCCGCGACGGCCGCCCGGTGTTGCTGGATTTTGGCTCGGCCACGAGGGTATGCGGCGACCGCTGCGATGCTGCAATTTCAACGGTTTCAAGCGGCTATTCGCCAATCGAGCTTTACCAGCCGGAGCGCTACGCCCAGGGACCGTGGACCGACATCTACGGCACCGCCGCGATTCTCTATCGCATCATCACCGGAGTGCGGCCGGCGCCGCCGAGTGGTTGCCAGGACCTGGCCGAAACCGATCCCACGGATTCCGGCGCTTTTCAGAATTTCACATTGTCCGCGGTCTCTGCCGGAGGGGGCGTGTTTTCTGAAGAATTCCTCGCGGCCATCGACCACGGGCTGGAAACTTATCCCGATCTCCGGCCCCGCTCCACCAGGCACTGGCGCGAGGAGTTTGCGGCTTCCGCTGGAGATGCATCCGATTCAGCGCACTCACCAGCAAAATTACGCCACCGGCGGCAGGCGGGTCAGAGCGACCTCGACGCCTGCCGGCAAGAGTCCAACCAGATGCTGCTTTCGAGGGCCCGGCGCATGGTGGCCACGCGCCCTTCCAGCGACAAGAAAAGATCCAGGGTGCTGGAATGCTGCCGGCGGGTGCTGGCGACCGATCCCACCCATGATGAGGCAAGAAAAATCATGAAGCGGCTGGTTTTTGAAGCGCTGGCGGAAGCGAGAACGGCGCTCAAGCGAGATGCCGCAGATCGCGCTGAGGCGCTGCTTCGATTCGCGGAGTCGGTCTTTCCGGGAGACGTCAACGTGGAGCATCTGCGCGGACTCTTGCGCAAGCGCCGCGTCGAGGACGAGGGCATCGAGACTTCTTCTAATCCGAGCCAGGGTTTCTCCGCGGCCTGAAACTCCAAGCTCGAGACGCCGCGGGCCGGCGTTTCGTTATCGATCCAGACCGCGCAGCCGGAGGCGCTATTTTTTGGTCTTTCCCGGATTTTGCTTTTTAGCGTATTGTCTTAGCATCTGTACGGTTTATGCGTTCTTGTCGCGGCACCTCCACATGGTAACGACAACGTCGCTAGTCACAGGTGGCTGTGGGTTCATTGGGAGTCATCTCGTCCATCACCTTGTCGAGCGCGGACATCGGGTGCGTGTCCTGGATTGCGCCATTCCGTCCCGGCAGCGGTCGGACGTGGAGTATTACTTCGGATCGGTGCTAGACACCGATCTGGTCGCAAACGCTATGCGCGGCGTCGGCCAGCTCTATCATCTCGCCGCCAACCCCAATCTGTGGGCGCGCCATAAGGAAGACTTCTTGCGCGTCAATTATCAGGGAACAAAAATCGCTCTCGCACAGGCGGAGAGATCGGGGGTCGAGCGCGTTATCTATACATCCACCGAATCCATACTTAAGGCAACACGCAAAAGCGGCGGCGAGCGTATTGATGAAACGGTAGAGCGATCTCTGGATGAAATGCCCGGACCTTACTGTCGCTCGAAGTATCTCGCCGAGCAGGAGGCCATGGCGGCGGCGCAGCGCGGGCTGCCCGTAATTGTTGTGAACCCAACGCTACCGGTGGGGCCAGGTGACTTTCGTCTTACCCCGCCGACTAAGATGCTGTTGAAATTCATCAACGGAGACGTGCACGCCTATCTCGAGTGTGAGCTGAATCTCATAGACGTACGTGACGTAGCGATAGGTCACATCCATGCCGCTGAGCGGGGGCGAGTAGGCGAACGGTACATTTTGGGCAACGAGAATCTCAAGCTCTCAGAGCTGCTTAATCTGTTACAGGAGCTGACGGGGCTTCCCATGCCAAAGCGCCGGGTCTCCTACCTTACCGCTCTCGCTACCGCGGCTATTTCCGAATTCGTTTCCGACCGAGTTACGCGACGGCCACCGATCGCGCCGTTGACAGGCGTGCGTCTGGTCAAATATCCAGGACGCTTCGATTCTCGAAAAGCCGTGACAGAGCTCGGCCTGCCGCAGACACCGGTGCGAGCTTCGATCACGAGCGCTATCAACTGGTTTGCGCAAGAAGGTAAGCTCAGACGTACTCCTGCACGTCTTCGAAGCGATGATGCCTGATCCGATGCGACCTGTTTTACGCTCAGGCTTTGCCGCCGCTGGCGCGAATGAGCGTGAACCCAAGATATGCGGGTGCGCCCAGCCCGGCCGCGAGAAGTAAGGGGGAGAGGACATCCAGCCAGGCAATCGGTCCAACAAGATAAAGGGAGTCCTCGATCTCGAATCCACCGGCTGATGGCTGTTCAATTGCCTGGTGGCCGTGACGGCTTTCCACCATGTTTCGAATCGCGAAAATTATGCCAATGGAAATTCCTGCCGTCATCGACAGGTAAAGCGCCCACGACCCCAGGACGCCCGCTTGCTGACCCATGCCGATTCCGATGAACGTCATGGTGTACACCACGGCAGCGGTCAGCCGGTCGAAATAGTGTCCGAACCGGCTTGTCTGCCGACTGATACGCGCGAGTTCTCCGTCCACGTGATCTAGGAACATTGAAAGAATGAATAATGCGCCTCCCCAGCAGATCGGAGCGCGTTCGCCCGTGGCGAAAAGAATTGCCCCCACTAGGCCAACGACTAGACCAAGTGCCGTGATGGCGTTGGGTGAGATCGGGAGTCTGCACAGCGGCTTTGCAACAGCGGCAGCCAAGCGCTTATCGAAGGGATCGACGCTCATCGCTCCTCCGTGCCACCCGCCGATCGATATCTGATCAGGCTCCGTCCCTCCTGCAGGTGCCACACGAGCAGGCCCGGCAGGCCCACCAAGAGCTCTCGAAATCGGCGCGCCAGCGACAGGGCCAGGGACACGTCCGGCGAGATTCCGAGCGCTACTCCGACGAGCATGAATCCACCCTCCTGCACCCCTAAACCTCCGGGTACGGCGAATGCTGCTGAACGTATCGAATGCCCCAAACTTTCGAAAATAATTGCTTCCAGGAAGCTGATCGGATGTCCCAGCAGCAGCAGCGCAAGCCAAATCTCGCCCGCCATGGCGACGCGAAAGCCAATCCGCCAAGCGATAGCAGTTGTTAGCCGCCCGACCCGTCGATAAGTATCGTCTATCGATCGATCCAGCTCCCCGGCGCCGTCGGAGAGCGCATTTCGATCCAAACCCTCACGTAAACGGTGCGCCATCTTCGCAAGGAACCCAAACATTCCGGCCCGCTGGACTTGGTAAAAGCCGAATATTCCTACGGCAAAAAGGGCCACCACTGCGACGGTAGGCAGAAAAAAGTCATGACCACCAGCGGCGATCGAGAGCGCTACGAGTCCGAATAAGCAGTAGAACAGCTGGGTGCCGGCTTGAACTGTCTTATCGACGACCACACTCGCGCCGGCAACATAGATCGGCGTGCCCTTTTGAATGATCAGGCGCGCCTTGACTATCTCTCCTCCCACCTGAGCCACGGGAAGCAGCCAGTTGACGGAAAGTCCCACCCAAGTTGCTCGCGCCAGCGGCAAAAAACCTGGAGCGGAGCTGAAAGAAAATAGCCACCACCATGAACAAGTGGCGAGAAAGATCGGCAACAGATAATACGCCCCGAGCCAAGACAGCGACCATCCACCCGTGGCGAGTATTGCGCTGATTTCAATCACGCCGCGCCACGCAATCAGAAGCACGGCGATGGCAATCCCTGCCAACAGGCTGACGCCCATGTATGTCTTCACTGGGGGTCCGGGCAATTGGTCATGCGTCTATCGGCGGCTTAAACGCTCGAGCCACGACGGCCGCGCGTTATTACCGAGCCGCGACCGCCGGGCTTGCGCCCGCGGCGGTCGGTGGTTGCGACATTTATACTGGTGCCGGCTGCCAGACTCGAACTGGCGACCTGATGCTTACAAGGCAACTGCTCTACCAACTGAGCTAAGCCGGCGGGTGAATGAGGCGGCAGCGTATCGTGCGGCGCTTTCCGGAGCCGGTATGGCGCAGGATTCTCCCGGCATTTTAGGAGCCTGGGCCACCCCGGGCAATTTCACCAGAAATACAGCTGGCCTCGGAAAGCGCCACCTCCGGGAATCGCCCGCTGACCTCGCTCTGGGTCAGTCTTTCACCCTGATCGAATCGGACGTCGAGCCAAAACGCTTTCTCGCTGCTGTACCTCGGCATGATTGACGGCTCGTAGCCGCGCCGCTGGAGTTCCTCCAGGCGCCGCTCCAGAGAAATGCGCTGACTGAATACGCCCAGCGAAATGGCGTTGACCATGTCTCCGCTGGAAACGGCAATCACGTCTTCGATACCCTCCGAGCGCATCCGCTCCACTTCCTTCAGCGCCTCCTCCCGGCTCGGGAGCGGCGGAAAATAAACCCAGTAGCGTTCCAGCTCGCGTCGCTCGTCTTCCCGCAACACGGGATTGCCGCCCATGGCCACCAGCCAGGTGCGCACGGCAGCGACCTGGTCGTCGTCCTCCAGCGGACCCACGCTGTAGCAGCTCTGAACCGGCACCACCGCGATCTCGGGCGGCGAAATCGAAAGGTCCATTGTGGGCTCCGCCGCGGCGGTAATAGCGGGCTCCGGTACCGGAGCGCGGACCCGCAGCCTCTCGATATTCGTCTCGCTCATGAGCAGCAGGCGATTCACGTGGTCGTAAGGTCGCACCGCCTGTGTAGTAAGGCGCGGCGCGTCAGTCATGCGCTGATACTGAAAAGCGAAGAACGCCCCGTTCACCAGCAGCAGCGCGTAAACCAGCCACTTCATTCAATCGCTCCCGCAATCACCGCCAGACCGTAAAGCACCAG
>JBFIYQ010000142.1:0-7185 GCA_041605275.1 Gammaproteobacteria bacterium | reverse complement strand
GGGCTCGCCGGTGACCGACATCAGGCCGCCGATCCCCTGCGCGATCTGGTCGAGGCCGGGCCGCTCCGCGTACGGTCCCTCCTGGCCGAAGCCGGAGATGCTGCCGTAGACGATGCGTGGATTGACCTCGCGCACCTGCTCGTAGGCGATCCCGAGGCGGTGCTTCACGCCGGGGCGGAAGTTCTCCACCACCACGTCGGATTTCTCCACCAGCTTCCTGAAGATCTCCGCGCCCTTTTCTTTTTTCAGATCCAGGGTGATGCATTTCTTATTGCGCGCATCGTTGAACCACCAGTAGGTGTCGCCAGCTTCGCTGGGGGTGCCGAGGTGGCGCAGGTAATCGGGGATGTCCGGCTTCTCGATCTTGATCACCTCTGCGCCGAACTCAGAAAGGCAGGTTGCGGCGAAGGGCGCGGCGATGAACGTGGCAATATCAAGTATGCGGATGCCTTCGAGGGGCAGCGGTTTTTTGCTCATTGTTAAGGGGTCCGGATTGTTGATTAGTCGCAAATGGGTAGCCGCATTTTAAACAGAACGGCGGAGTTGAGGGTGGAGTCGGCTCGATCTCTCTGCGGATTCACGGGGATGCTCGCTTCTACCAAGCGCCGTGCAGAATCCATTCTTGCTTGCGGCGCAATGCGCTTCGCTATTGCGCCCTACGCCGGTTTGCACACCCCAAGTTGGTTTTGATTATTGTCTACTGGATTCCCGCTTTCGCGGGAATGACGATATCGACCGGTAAGCGCGGTGCGGCTTGTCTAAAGCTCGATGAATACCTCGACAGCAATCAGCTCTTGCAGCGAAACGGGGCGGCGGGCTTTTTCAGGAATTCGATTTCGGCTTCCGTGCATTCGCGGCCGAGAATGCCGTTGCGGTGCGGGAATCTGCCAAAGCGCTCGACGATGTCGCGATGCGTTTTCGCCGAAGCAAGAAAGCGCTTCATGTGGGCGTGCAGACCGTCCGGGCACTCGGCCACCAGATTTTGAAACATCTCGACCGAAATCCGCTGGGCGCCGCTGTGCTCCGCGTGCTGCAGCGGCATATAAAGAAATGCGCGCTCGAGGATTGAAAGCTCACGGTCCGATCCGCGCTCGATGGCATCGACAGCAAGGGCGTGGGCTTTCTGGTCTCCGGAATAGGCCTCAGGCGTGCCGCGGTGAATGTTGCGCGGAAACTGATCCAGAACGATCACAAGAGACAACTGGTCGGGCGGAGTTTCTTTCCAGGTGTCGAGCTTACCCGCGAGCGCCATGCTCACGGCGTCAGCGAAATGCCGCTCGATCTCCGCGTCCACGTCGAGCCCCGCGGCAAACCAGAAGTCGATGCGCTCTTCGATGTCTGCGTTCAGCGGGTTCGGAACGCCGAACCAGAATTCGCGAACGGCACTGGGGTTCAGGTTCGCCTCCATACGGGACTCACTTATGGCATGGCGATGTGAGACAACATTATGGTGGCAAAGCCCAGCACCAGGAAGAACCCGCACATGTCGGTGACAGTGGTGAGTATCGGTCCCGAGGCCACCGCCGGGTCCACGTTAATGCGCTTCAACAAAAGCGGTACCGTGCCGCCGATGGATACCGCGATCACGGTGTTGGCAGCCAGCGCGCCGCCCACCACCAGTCCGAGATAGGGATTGCCCTTCCAGGCCCAGGCCGCACCCGCGATGAGGCAGCCGAGCACGGTTCCATTGATGACGCCAACAGAGACCTCCTGCAGCCAGACCCGAAACGCCTCGAAGGGCTTGACTATACCCAGCGACAGCTCGCGCATGCTGACCGCAACCGCCTGGTTGCCTGAGCAGCCGCTCATATCGGAGACGATGGGCAGAAAAACGGCGAGCGCGATGGCCGCGCGCAAGGTGTCTTCGTAAAAAGCGATCACGCTGGCGGCGATGATATTGAGCACGATGTTGAGGCTGAGCCACGAGAGCCTGCGCCTGGCGCGGGTGATCACGGGCATGGTGCGGATTTCGTCGCCGCCGACGATGCCCCGCGACTTCAGGAAGTCCTGGTCAGCACGCTCGGTCAGCGCCTCCTCCACCGCGGAGCGGCGTACCATGCCGATGAGACGTTGGCGCGGGTCGACCACCGGCACCGCGTGGAAATCGTGGCGGTCGAAGAACTCTTCCAGATCGTCGAGCTCCGTGTCTGCGCTGACGTAAAGCGGCGACTTGAGCACGTCGGCGAGCGGCGTGGCGCGCGAAGTCAGCACCAGGTCGCGCAGATCCAGCACCCCCACCAGCTTGCCTGAGGTTGAAACCACGTAGACGTGCGCTTCTTGACCGACGGCCTCCTCGTCGGCGCGCGCGCTCAAATCATCCAGCACCCCGCCTACGGACAGGGTTTCCGGGTAGGCGAAGTACTCCGTCATCATCAGGCCGCCGGCAGAGAAGTGCGGGTAGCGGATGAGTTCGACGACTTCCGCCGCTTCCTCCGGGTCCATTTCCGCCACAATGGCGGCGACGTCTTCCTCCTCCATCTCTGCGAGCACGTCCGCCTGCTCGTCGCTCTCCATTTCATTCAGGATGGAGGCGGCCGCCTTGGCATCCATCTGCTCGATGATGTCCGCCGCGTGCTCTTCGGGGATTTCCTCGATGAGCTCGGCGGCTTCTTCCGGCGACAGCGTCGTGAGCACCCGTTCCTGCTCCTCATGTGTCAGGCGAAGCAGCGCCCTGAACGCTTCGCTCGGACCGATGGCCGCCATATATTTCTCCAGCCGCTCGGCGTCGCCAGCTTCGGCGAGCGCTTTCAGTGCTTCCCAAGGGCGCAATGCGGTGTCGGTGGTCATAGTCGTCATCCTCTAGAGCGATCTTTCCGGTTTGCTCTCGGCACGGCGAAGCGTTACTGCGTGTCGAGCCGCCCGGTGCTTCCGCGTTTGTACTCGCGTCATGGACAAAAAGATAGGTTACGCAAGGCAATAGTCTCGTCGATCAAAATTGCCGAACAGTTTCTAGGCTGCAGTCTCCGCCGCGGCGCCGACGAAGACCGTTGCGCTCATTGTTATATACTCACCCGCCTCCACTGCACTCGCCGGCCCCGGCGCCGGCCCGGAGCAAAAAAATGCTGATGTCCGCCACCGATTACCGCGAGTCCCTCCGGGCTTTAAACCCCAACGTGTTCGTCAACGGTCGCAGGGTGGAAAGCATCGCCGACGACGAGATGCTGCGTCCCGGCGTCAATGCCATCGGCGTGACCTACGACTACGCGCTCAACCCGAAGTACAAGGAGCTCGCGCTCGCCGAGCAGCACACCAGCGGCAAGCAGGTGAACCGGTTTCTGCACATCAACCGCAATACCTCGGACCTGCTTGCGAAGCTCGAATACACCCGGCTCGTCTGCCAGGAGACCGGGTGCGCCATGCGTTACCTGGTGATGGACGGCTTCAACGCGGTGTTCCAGGCGACCTATCGCACCGACCAGGACAAGGGCAGCGAGTACCACCCGCGATTCATCAACTACATGCACGGGGTGCAGGACAAGGATCTCACCGTGGGAATGGCGATGACCGACGCCAAGGGCGACCGATCATTAAGGCCCCACGCGCAACCGAACCCTGACGCTTATGTGCACGTGGTGGAAAGGCGCAAGGACGGCATTGTGATCTCCGGCACCAAGGCCATCGTCACCTCGGCGCCCTACGTGCACGAGCTGCTGGTGATGCCCGGGCGCGCCATGACGGAAGACGACAAGGACTTTGCCGTCTGCTGCGCCGTGCCCCTGGACGCGAAAGGACTCACCATCGTCGCGCGCCCGGCGGGGCGGCCGGGGGAAAGCGGCGCGATTTTCAGCGGCAAGTACGGTCAGTCCACCGGCGTGTGCATGTTCGATCAGGTGTTCGTGCCCTGGGAGCGGGTCTTCTTATGCGGCGAGTGGGAGCATTCGGAGTTTCTCACCAAGTCCTACGCCACCCACCACCGCCACACCTGCATTGGCGCGCGGGCGGGGTTCGGCGATCTGCTCATTGGCGCGGGCGCGCTGATGATCGAGGCCAACGGTCTCTGCATGAAGAAAAACGCCAATCTCCGCGACACCATGGTGGAGCTCATCACTACGGTGGAGGGCTTCTACGCCTGCGGGGTGGCGGCGTCCGTTTATGGCGTCAAGGACCCGGCCGGTAACGTGGAGCCGGAGCCGGTGTACTCCAACATCGGCAAGCTGCTGCTGGCGACCAAGATTTACGACATGCACCGCCTGGCGCATACCGTCTCCGGCGGTCTGGTGGTGACGCTGCCCTCGCCGGAAGAGGATCACAATCCGGAGACCGGCGCGGATCTCGCCGCCGTTTTACAGGCGCGGCCCGACGTGCCATACGAGAAGCGGGCTCAAGTGGCGCGCTTCATCGAAGACATCACCGCGTCTTATTCCGGCGGCTGGATGTCCACCATCAGCCTGCACGGCGGCGGGTCGCCGGAAGCCATGAAGCGCGAAATCCACCGGCGCTATCCCATCGTTGAGCGCCAGGAGCTGGTGGAGCGGCTGATGAACCGCGGGGCGCTGAGCGACAGCCCTGCGGAATCCCAGCAGCCGGGCCAGTGCTGCGACACCGGCTGCAATCCTCCGGAGGCGCCGGTAGTGCCGAAGGTGTCGGGATTCGGGGACTAGGTCGCCGCGGCAATGGAAGAATTCATTTGACGCGGTATGCGCCGGCCGTTCGTTCCTTCGCACAGTGCTGACCCGGAACACTCGTGTTTTACTGGATTCCCGCTTCCGCGGGAATGACGACGTTTTTGTCGGATACGACACGGTCTGAATTGTTAGGTGATGGGTGATCAGTGGTTCTTGATTAGCGGCTGCGGCTTGGATTATTCACCCCGATACTCAGCATATGACATTTGAAATACGACAGACTATATACGGTATACCAATCAGGCACGGACGCCATTGACCGATCTTCAGAATAAACCTCCGAAACAAATCGGATCCTTTAAGCTCCCCCCTCAGAGGCTTTATAAGACCCTCGCCATCGGTGCGGTGGGCGGGGCGATCTTCTTTTACTTCCGAATGCCGCTCGCCTGGATGATGGGGGCGATGGTGATCTGCACCATCGCTTCGCTTTCCGGAGTAAAGCTGCAGGTGCCCGGGATGCTGCGTTCGGTGATGGTGAGCGTGCTGGGGGTGCTGCTGGGCAGCACCTTCACGCCCGAGGTGGTAGAGAAGGCCTCCCAGTGGCCGGTGACTCTGGTGAGCCTCGCGCTCTACATCGTCGTGCTGACCGGGCTGCTGTATTTCTACTTCACCAAGTTTCAAAAGTACGACCCGGTGACTGCCTACTTCTCGGCGACCCCAGGGGGCTTGAACGAGATGGTCATTGCCGGAGGCGCCATGGGCGGCGACGAGCGCACCATCGCCCTGGTGCACGGCGCCCGGGTGCTGCTGGTGGTGATGGTGATCCCCTTCTGGTTCCGCTACACCGAAGGTGAGCGAGCGATCACTACGGCGGTGGGGCCTTCCATAGCGAGCACCTCCCTCATGGATATCGGCATCCTCGTGGTCTGCGCCGTGATCGGGGTGCTGTTCGGCAGGCTCATCCGGCTGCCGGCCTACAAGATTGTCGGGCCGATGCTGGTGAGCGCGGGAGTGCACATAGCCGGCCTTACGAGCTCCGTGCCGCCGTGGGAGATCGTGGCCATCGCCCAGGTAGTGGTGGGGTCCTCGGTGGGGGCAAGATTCTCCGGAGTGCCTTTGGAGCGGGTGCTGAAGACCATCGCCGCCTCGGTGGGCGCCACAGCGGTGATGCTGGCGACCACGGTGCTTTTCGCCCTGATACTTTCGCACATCACCGATCTCTCGATGGCGCCCATCGTTCTCGCCTTTTCCCCGGGAGGACTGGCGGAAATGAGCCTGATCGCGCTCTCGCTAGGGATCGAGACTGCGTTCGTTGCCACCCATCACGTGGCGCGTATCGGCATGATCGTCATTGCCGCGCCGCTGGTGTTCAAAGCGCTGGGGGTGAAGGTTAAGAAAAGTGAGTGACATGTAACCCGTGACATGTGAGATGTAAGAAGTAATTGGTGATTCGTGGTTAGCACGCCGTGCGAACGTTCGGGGCAAAACCGGTGTCCGCGGCGCAACCAAGGAGTATCGCGTCATTGCCGCGAGGCTTTTCTCCGAGAAAGCGGGGAGCATGGAATCCCGTCAAGCGAACAAAAAAGCGAAGCTTTTTTCTCATCCGGTGCACACGGCACAGCTCATGCCCCGGTAATTAGCGGAGCCGATCGACAGCGGCGCAATACGCTTAGCTATTGCGCCCCACGACTACTAGCGTCTAGCGTCTACCCTCTATCCTCTTCGGCATGGTCGATCGCATTGACGGGCGCTCGGCGAATTTGTCGTACCAGTCTGAGAGATTCGGCCGGCCTTCGCGCCAGTCGAACTCCTCTAAGAACATGTCGGCAAAATCGATGGTGCAGCCGAGCGCGATCTGAGCCAGCTTGATCCGATCGCTCAACAGCGCCCGATCTCTTTCGAAGAAGTCGAAGCAGCGCGCGGCGCGGGCGTGCTCGATCTCCATCAGCCAGAGAAAACGTATCGATTCCGGTCTCCGATATTCCCGCACCCAGGTCGAGACGCCATCCAGACAGCCGAAGATGCGTCCCTCGTCCGCGCGCCCCGCTAGATCGTATTTATCGGCGAGGAGCTTCTCGCCCAGATGAAGGCTATCCAGATGCTCAATGATGATCAGCGTCTCGGAGAGAACTTCACCGCACTCGGTGCGGAGCGTGGGCACTTTTCCCGTCGGGTTATAAGGCAGCAATGCGCTTCGGGAATCGCGTACAGTGACCACCTCCACGTCCATGCGCTTGTCCAGACCGGTTTCCATTGCCGCCACGCGGACAACTCGCGCATAGGGCGAATTGACGGTGATGAACAGGTGCATCATTTGGCGTTCAACCCGGTCAACGCACCGGAGGCAGAGTGTCTTCCAGAATCGGGTCGCCGTGTTCCGGCATTTCCTCGCTCAGGCACCTGAGCAGCCATTCGCGAAACGCGCTGATCCGCGGATCGGCGCTGCTTTCCTTCGGGTAAATGAGAAAGTAGCCGCTGGCGCTGGGCAGATCGATGTCGAACGGAATGACGAGTCGCCCCGCTTCCAGATCCGCCTCGACGAAACGGCGGTTAGCGATGGCGACGCCGGCGCCCGCCACCGCCGCGCTCACCGCCAGAGGCGTGGCCTGAAAACGCAGCC
>JBFIYQ010000141.1:0-7244 GCA_041605275.1 Gammaproteobacteria bacterium | reverse complement strand
TTCGACCAGCGCCTCCATCTCGTCGGTGAGGCGCTCCAGGTAATAGGCCCCGCCGAGCGGATCGATCACTTCGCCCAGATGCGCCTCTTCGCGGAGGATGTTCTGGGTGCACACCGCAACGCGCGCGGCGTGCTCGGTGGGGACGCTCAAGACTTCGTCGTAAGCATCGGTGTGCAGCGACTGCAGCCCACCGAAGATTCCCGCCATTGCCTGGGCCGTAACCCGGGCGATGTTGTTGAGCGGTTGCTGTCGGGTCAGGTCGACGCCGGAGGTCTGGGCGTGGAACTTGAAGCGCGCGGCGCGCGGATTCTTGACTCCGAAGCGTTCGCGCACAATGCGCGCCCAGATTCGGCGGCCGGCGCGGAACTTGGCGATCTCTTCGAAAAAGCTGATGGAGATGTCGAAGAAGAAGGTGAACCGGGGCAGAAATTTTTCCGGGTCCATTCCCCGGGCGATGCAGTCCTCGGCGTACTGGATCGCGGTGCAGAGCGTGAACGCCATAGCTTCCGCCGGGGTCGCGCCGGCCTGCTGCATGTGCTGGCCGACCACGGACACCGGATTCCAGCCGGGCAGATGCCGGTTGGCGAACTCGACGTGATCCACCAGGATTCGCCGGGATCCGGGCAGCGCGATGCGGAAAAACATGTGATTGGCGACGAAGTGAGAAATGTAATCGCTTTGGTTGGAGGTCCCGGTCACCTTTGTCCAGGCGACGTTGCGCCGCTTCGCCACCGCCAGCAGCAGCGCCAGCAGGGTGAAGGGCAAAGGATCGTTCATCGCCGTGGAGAGGTCGTCGATGGCGACATCGGCGAAGCACGCGTCCATATCGTCGACGGTATTGACCACCGCGCCGCAGGTGCCGAGCAGCAGCGGGTCCACCTGGTCGGCGTCGAAGCCGCGGTAGACGGAGTTGCAGGGAATCAGGCTGACCGCGGTCCCGCCTGAGGCCAGGATCCGTTTCAGCCTGCGGTTGTAGTCCTCAGGCGTGCCGAGGCCGATGAGCTGGCGCTGACTCCAGGCGCGGCCGCGGTGCATGCTGGGATAAATACCGCGGGTCATGGGTCCCTGTCCTGGAAATCCCAGCGCGTCCATGTATCGCTCGTCGCTGAAGTCTTCCGGCGTATACAGGGGCGCGACCTCGATGCCCGAGCGGTTGCATACGCGTCGCTCTTCCGACAGCTGCTCGCCGTAAGCGCGGCGCCATTCGGCGCGCGCCTGGGCGAACCCCGGCAGCGGCAGTTGTGCAGGCAGACGGCTCATGTTCGAACTCTCCTCGGGAGCACGCCTAGATCGGCTCCGCTTCGCGTTTATTGCGCGCCTCTTCCGCAAGGGCGGCGATGGTATCGACGATGTCCTCTCTCGATGCGCCCGGGTGAAAAATCCGTCGCACTCCGGCCGCCGTCAGTGACTGTTCGTCCTCGTCGGGCACGATCCCGCCCACCACCACCGGAATGTCGCCTAGGTCGGCGGCGCGCAGGGCTTCTATCAATTTCGGAATCAACAGATGATCCGTCGCCAGCGAGCTGATGCCGATGACGTCCACGTCTTCATCGGTGGCCAGCCGGACCAGAGTCTGAATTTCCTGCCACGGCGGGGTGTAAATCACCTCCATGCCGGCGTCGCGGAGATAGGCGGCAACGATGCGGCTGCCCCGGTCGTGGCCGTCGAGCCCGATCTTGGCCACCAGGACCCGGTAGGGTCGCTGCGCGAACGCGTTCATCGCTGCGTCGCTGGAACCAGAGTCTGGACAAAGCCGCGGGCGACCGAGGCCGGCGTTTGTTTTCCGGCTCGGTACCAAACCTTGGCGCCGTTGAGCGCGCCCAGAAGTCCGAGGCGCAACAGCTTCCGGTCGGCGCGGCGGGAAAGGGGCAGGGCGGCGATCAGATTGCGAAAGCGACGTTCGTAATCATCCCTCAAACGAATCAGCGCTGCGGACATGGCCTCGGCGTCCTGAGGCAACACCCGGACCACCACCTGGGCGTAGTCGCTGCGATCCAGCAGCATTTCCAGATGCGCGGCGCAGGCCGCCTGGAGCCGCGCGCGGGGGTTACGCTTTCTCGCCACCGCGTCGTCCACGTGGGCGGCAATGCGGGCAACGCCCTCGGCGTAAACCGCCAGCAGCAGCGCCTCCTTGGAGGCAAAATGGTAGTAGACTGACCCCGGCAGCATTTCCGCCGCCGCGGCAATGTCGCGCATGGAGGTGGCGTGATATCCCCGGAAGGCGAACAGCCGAGCGGCGGCGTCCAGTATGTCCTGGCGGCGGTTGTCCTGGCGCGGCGCGCGGGCGTGTGCGGTGTTGGCCACGGTGAATTTAAAAAACAAACGACCGTTAGGTTTATACCCTCGCCGGCGCGACCGATCAAGCGCCTGCTGGAGCGGGAGGGCGGCGCTATACTCGCGCTCACGCTTTAGACTCGAGTTCGCCGTCTATGGAACCGCGCACCTGTATCGAAGCCGAGCCCTACGCGCTCCGGGTGACCGACGAAAGCATGGCGCCGGAGTTTCCCCGTGGCTGTGTGGTCATCGTCGATCCTACCGGCCTCGCGGCTGACGGCGCTTTCGTCCTGGCCGAGCACAACGACGAACTGATCTTCCGGCGATTGCGTCTCAAAGACGGCGACGTTCGCCTGGAAGCGCTGGGCGTCGGCTACGAGGTCGTTCGGCCGCAAAATGGTCTGGCCGCCATCCGGGGAATCGTGGTGCAACGCGCCGGCAGGCGGCGCCGGGATCACAAGCGGTATGAGTAGACGTTAGAGGTTGGACGTTAGAGCTTCGACGTAAGATGCTAAAAGGGCGGGCGTCTACTGGATCGTTGTTGCCACGACAATCTATCTTCTACCTTCCACGACAGTCATTGGCGCCGCCGCCTGCCGCCTAAACGCGATTCTTCAAACGCTCAAGCTGCCGGCGTTCGCGTTTGGTTGGTCGGCCGAGGCCGCGCTGGCGCTGCTCCGCGCGCTGCTTGCGGCGCTTCGCCTCGGCTTCCCGCTGCGCAATACTGGCTTCGGTTTCAGAATAGAGCTGCGCCGCCTCCTTGGCCGGTCGCCTTTGGCTCGACAGCGCCACCACCACCACTTCCCACAGCAAGGGGCCGCGGCGGATGCTGAGCCGGACGCCCGGGCGAATACGTCGGGCCGGCTTCACCCGCTCGTCGTCGCACTGCACTTTGCCGCCGGAGATCGCCGCGGCGGCGGTGTTCCGGGTCTTGAAAAACCGCGCCGCCCAGAGCCACTTGTCCAGGCGCTGAGAGGGCTCGCTATCCATTGACATGCGCGAATCGGCCGACCGATTAGAGGGATGGTTGCGGACCGAGTCCCAGCAGGGCGTCCAGCTCGTTGTCTATGTCCAGGGCGGCGAGCTCGTCGAACCCGCCGAGCGGCCGACCATCGACGAAAACCTGCGGCACCGTATGTCCGCCGCCGCGCTCAATCATTTCTTTTCTCTTTTCTAAGTCCCCGTCGACGGAGTAAACCGTAAACTCCACGCCCTTGGCCTTGAGCAGTCGATTTGCCCCCCAGCAGAAGGGGCAAAACTTAGAACTGTAAATTTCTATTTTTGGCAACGTTTCGAATTCCTTGTTCCGATAACCCGGATCCGAGGTGGCATTGCGCGAGCATATTGCTTGCCCCCGCGGGCGTCGACCGCAGCGTATAAGCGCGGCAAAGTCAGGCGCTTCTCTTTCCTATTCCGCCGGATTTAGGCGGCGCCGCTTTGGTTTCAAACCCTAAGAAAAGATATCGCTTTAAACCCTGGAAATTTCAATCTCCGATCGAGCGCGTCTTTAATGCATAAAAAATACACGTCTCGTAAGCGCCCATTGGCTCGCGAGGGCGGTGAAACAGGCGGCGTAACCCCATGAAAGCAATATGATTGTTTTATCGCGGCCCGGGCGACGGCGGTCCCGGTTACACATGACTTACAGTCAGTTAAAAACTCTGTCTTAGCTTCGACTAAGGAATATCATGTAGCTCACAAGAACGACTTTGGAGGGGGCACCATGAAACGTCCCGTATCCCTTTCCAAGACAACGCGCCCCACGCCACCCGGCGTCATCGCGCGGGAAAGACTGTTCACTCTACTCGACCGCCGCCGCCGCGCGCCGGTGGTCTGGGTCAGCGGTCCTCCGGGCAGCGGCAAGACCACCCTGGTTTCCAGCTACCTGGACGCGAAGAAAGTGTCGTCGTGCTGGTACCAGCTGGACAAAGAGGATTCGGACGCCGCCACCTTTTTCTATCACATGGCGATTGCCTCGGGACGCGGAACCGAAGAAAACGCCGCGCTGCCGTTGTTCACCCGGGAGTATCACGGCGACCTTGCCGCGTTCTGCCGACGGTTCTTCAGCGCGCTTTACAGCGAGCTCAAGCCGCCGTTCGTGCTGGTGCTGGACAACTATCACGAGGTCTCGCCACAGTCCCAGTTCCACGAAGTCCTGGTCCACGCGGTGGCTGAAATCCCTGCCGAAAGCTCCATCGTCGTCATCAGCCGCAGCGACCCGCCGGCATCCATGGTCAAGCTGCGCGCCGCAAGGCAGGTGGAGCTCATCGGCTGGAGTGACCTGCAGCTCAAGCGGCGGGAATCCGACGCCATCATCGCGCGCTGGCATCCGGAGCTGGCGAAGTCGGTATCGAAGCAGCTTTATGAGAAGACCGAAGGATGGGCGGCAGGCCTGGTGCTGCTGCTCGACCAGGCGCAAAACGAGGGATTTCTGGAACGTATGCCCTCTCTTTCCGCGCCGCAGCTGGTGTTTGACTACCTCGCCGGCGAGGTCTTCAGCAACTTCGACGAGGAAACCCAGAAGATCCTTCTGCGCACCGCGGTGCTGCCGGAAATGGGCGTCTCCATGGCGGAGAAGCTCACTGAATCCGCTGACGCCGGAGACGTGCTCGAGCGCCTCCATCGGGAGCACTACTTCGTCGCCCTGAAATCCGGCGCCGGTGGTCCGGTCTACCTGTATCACCCGTTGATGCGGGAGTTCCTGCTTTCCCGCGCCGAAAAGCGCATGAGTAAAGACGAATGCCGCGCGCTCAGGCGCGGCGCGGCGCAGCTGCTGGAGGCGGAGAACGCCTTCGATCTGGCCGCGAACGTGCTGCGGGACGGCAACGATTTCGAAGCCTTTCTGCCGCTGGTGCTGACCCACGCCGAGGAGATGCTCAGGCTCGGCCGCGCGGAAACCCTCGAACGCTGGCTGGAGGAAGTGCCGGAAGAGCTGAGCGATCGCGATCCCTGGTTCCACTACTGGCGCGCCGCGTGCCTGTTCCAGTCCACGCCCCGGGAAAGCCGAATCGCTTACGAGCGCGCGTTCCATCTTTTCGACGCGCCCGAGGTGGATGATTTGAAAGGCAGGCTGCTTTCGTGCTCGGGAATTCTCGAAGCCGTGGTTCACGAGCTCGACGATTTTTCGATTCTGGATCGCTGGATTGCCATCGTAGACGCACTATTGGCGGGGACGAAAGAAATCCCGTGGCCGGAGGTGCGCGCGCGGCTTTACGTCAACATGTTCATGGCACTGGTGTTTCGACAGCCGCACCGGCAAGACATCGCCCACTGGGCCGAGCAGGCGACCATCGAGGCGGAAAACATTTCAGACACCTTCGGCCGCCTCTCGGCGATGATTCTGGTGGCCATCAATCTCAGCTACACCGGCCAGTTCTCGCGCGCCAGGGATCTCATGGAGCATCTGCGCCGGCTGTGCGAGTCGCCCCGGGTGCCGACCATCACGCTGACCGTGCTCAAGGACGTGGAGTCCATGTACTACATGCACACGGGTGACCACGAAAACTGCCTCAAGGCGGTTTACGACGGCATCGAGATTGGCCGGCAGGGGGGCGTCCACTACTGGAGCTATCACCTGCTGAGTAACGGCGCCGCCAGCGCTCTCGGCGCCGGCGATCTGGAAACGGCGGAAACCCTGCTGGGAGAAATGCAAACTTACGCGGAAAACGCGCGTCGCCTGGACGTGTGCACCTACCACTACAACTCCGCCTGGCACGCGATGCTTTGCGACGACGGACTGAAAGCTTATCGCGAGCAGAAGATCGCATTGCGGCTCGCGATCGAAGCGGGCTGTCCCTTCTACGAGGTGCTGTGCCGGCTGGCGCTGGCGCTGGTGCTGGCCGAGAACGGCGACGGGCGCCGGGCCGTTTCCCAGCTGCGCAAGGTGCGCGCTTCGGCCCGCTATATCGACAACCGGCTTTTGGAGTTCATGTGCCTGACGACCTATGCCTACCTGGCGCTCGAGCACGGACGCGAGCGGTCGGGACTCGCCGCGTTGCGCTACGCCATGGGGCTGGGCCGCGAGTACGGCTTCAAGCATTTTCTCTGGTGGTTGCCCAAGGTGATGGCGAAGCTGTGCGAGCACGCGCTTGAGCACGGTATCGAAACCGAATACGTACGCGAGCTGGTGCGCGAGCGCGGACTGGTATCAGAGGAACCCCCTGTTCTGGTGCGCGAGTGGCCGTGGCGCTACCGCATCAGCAGTTTCGGGGACTTTGAGATCCTCAAAGACGACAAGCCGCTCGGCGTATTCGCCCGCGTGCAGCAAAAACCCCTGGAGCTGCTCAAGGGGCTCGTTGGCATGGGCGGCGACAACGTTCGCGAGAGCGCTCTGGCCGAGGCGCTCTGGCCGCGCATCGACGCGGACTATGCGCATCGTTCGCTGACCACCAATCTGCACCGGCTCAGGAAGCTCTTGGGCGAAGACCGCGCCATTTTGCTCAAGCACGGGCGTCTAAGCCTCAATCCGGAGCTCTGCTGGCTTGACCTGCGCGCTTTCGATGCCGTCGGCCAGCGCATAGAAAGTCTCACCCGGCGTCCTTCCAGTCCCGTCGGCATCGATGAGCTCTGCGCCCAGGCCGACGCCCTGCTCGATCTTTATCGAGGGCCGTTCATGCACAGCGAGGCCGACAAGCCCATCTACGTCAGCCTGCGGGAGCGCCTGCGCAACCGCTTCCTGCGCGCCATCGGCGATCTGGGTCGCGTGCTGGAGACGGCGAAGGCGTGGGACCAGGCGCTGGACATCTACCAGCGCAGCCTGGAGGCGGACCAGCTGGCGGAGAGTCTCTACCGCAGGCTGATGGTGTGCTATCGCGAGCTCGGGCGGCAAACCGAAGCGGTGGAGGTTTATGACGCCTGCAAGCGAACGTTCCGCGCCGAGCTCGAGGTGGATCCCTCACCGGAGACCACGGCTATCTACGAAAACCTGCTGCGCGAACTTTGATTAACTGACGCGCGAGCTAGAACCCGAT
>JBFIYQ010000140.1:0-7319 GCA_041605275.1 Gammaproteobacteria bacterium | reverse complement strand
GGACGGCGGTGATTACACCTGTGGCGAGGTGAAAGCGGTGGCCGACCGCCACCTGGACAACGTTCGCCGGAAGATCGTCGATTTGAAGAAGCTCGAACGCACGCTTAAAGATGTGGGCGCGGCATGCGACGGCGGTCAGGTGCCGGAGTGTCCTATCATCGACGCGCTGAACCCGAATACCGGATAAATGCCGCTATCCGGCGGTCACAGCGGCCTGGTCAGCCCGCCGCCTTGAATTCCCGCCGTCGCGCGTGCAGCACCGGCTCGGTGTAGCCGTTGAGCACCTCGCGTCCTTTGAACACGAGATCCAGTGCGGCCTTGAACGCAACGCTGGAGTCGAAATCCGGCGCCATGTTCCGGTAGTTGGGATCGCCCGCGTTCTGCCGGTCCACCACCGCGGCCATCTTCTTGAAGGTTGCCAGCACCTGCGCCTCGGTGGTGAGTCCGTGGTAGAGCCAGTTGGCGATGTGCTGGCTGGAGATGCGCAGGGTCGCGCGGTCTTCCATCAGCGCCACATCTTCGATGTCCGGCACCTTGGAGCAGCCGATCCCCTGATCGATCCAGCGGACCACGTAGCCGAGGATGCTCTGCGCATTGTTGTCGAGCTCGTTCTGAACCTCCTTGTCGCTGACGTTGCGCCCTTCGAGCAGAGGCAGAGTAAGAATGTCATCAAGGCTGGCGCGATGGCGCTTGACAATTTCGTCCTGGCGCTCCGGCACGTTGATCTCGTGATAGTGAATCGCGTGCAGCGTCGCCGCCGTGGGCGAAGGCACCCATGCGGTGGTCGCGCCCTGGTCCGGGTGGGCAACCTTGGTTCCCACCATTTCCTTCATCGCGTCGGGCTTGGGCCACATGCCTTTGCCCACCTGAGCGTATCCTTGCAGTCCGCACTCGAGCCCCACGTCCACGTTCCAGTCTTCGTAGGCAAGCAGCCACGGCGTAGCCTTCATCTCGGCCTTGGGCAGCACCGGCCCCGCTTCCATGATGGTGTGAATTTCGTCGCCGGTGCGATCCAGGAACCCGGTATTGATGAAAATCACGCGCTCCTTGGCGGCGCGGATACATTCTTTGAGATTTATCGTGGTGCGCCGCTCCTCATCCATAATCCCGATCTTGATGGTGTTACGGTCGAGACCGAGGGCGTCTTCCACCCGTGTAAAAAGCTCCACCGTGGCGGCAACCTCTTCCGGCCCGTGCAGCTTCGGTTTGACGATGTAAATGCTTCCGGCGCGGCTGTTGCGAAGCTCGCTGTCGCCGAGCAGATCGTGCTTCGCCGCCAGCACCGTCACCATGGCGTCGAGAAAGCCTTCCGGGATTTCTTCGCTGCCTTTGGTGGTGACCGCATCGGTGTACATGTGCAGGCCCACGTTACGCACAAGCAGAAGGCTCCGTCCCGGTAGCGTCAACTCCGATCCGTCCGGAGCAATGTAGCGGCGGTCGGCTTTGAGTCGCCTCGTGAAATCCTTTCCGCTCTTCTTCACGCTGGTTTCGAGGGTTCCCTTCATGATTCCGAGCCAGTTGCGGTACACGCGGACCTTGTCTTCCGCATCCACCGCGGCCACCGAGTCCTCGCAGTCCTGGATAGTGGTAATGGCGGATTCGATGGCAACGTCTTTCACGCCTGCAGGGTGAGTGCGGCCTACCGGATCGTCCGGGTCGATCTTGAGCTCGATGTGCAGCGCGTTGTTGACCAGCAGTATGCAGGTGGGCGCCTCCGGGTCGCCGCGATATCCGGCGAGCTTCGAAGGCTCGGTCAGGGCGGTGTGTGAGCCGTCCGAAAAATTCGCCACCAGCGCTTTGTGACCGTATTCATCTCGAAGCGTATATCGGGTCACCTGAGCGTGGCTGCCTTTAGCCAGCGGCGCCGCCTCGTCCAGAAAGGATGCAACCATTTGAAAAACTTTCTCGCCGCGCTTGGGGTTGTAGCTCTTGCCCTTCTCTGCGCCCTTCTCTTCGGGAATGACGTCAGTGCCGTAGAGCGCGTCGTAAAAACTGCCCCATCGGGCATTTGCAGCGTTGAGCGCATAGCGCGCGTTGTCCACCGGTACAACAAGCTGCGGGCCGGCGATGGTTGCAATCTCGGAATCAACGTTGCGAACGTGAACCTGAAAATCGTCTCCCTCGGGCATCAGGTAACCAATCTCGAGTAAAAACGACCTGTACTCGGAAAGATCGATGGTTTGACCTTTTCGCTCCCGGTGCCAATCGTCGAGCTTGGCCTGCAGCGCCACGCGCTTATCCAGCAGCGCCCGGTTCTTGGGTCCGAGATCTCGAACAATGGCTTCCAGTGCGTTCCAGAAATGGTCCGGTTTGACCCCGGTGCCCGGCGCAATTTCATTGGCCACGAGATCGTGAAGTGGCCTGGCGATGCTCAGCTGACCGAGCTCGACGCGTGCGTTCATCTGCTTCCTCGTAATCAGTCCGGCCTGACGGGAGTATTTAGATTCGCCCGGCGACGGTGGCCTGTCAGCGCGAACTCGCAGACAGATTCAGCGGTCACCGCCGGCCGCCATTGGCGAACGGCGGATTTTACGGGAGGGGGGGAGTAGGGTGAAGTGCCTGTGATCGCCCGCCGGTGCGGCCAGATTGCCTCAACATCCCTCGCCAGGGAGAGTAAGATGCGCGGGCCGCGGGGGGTCGGGATTGGCCTTCAAAGCGCGAAATATCCGGTTCCGTCGCAGAGCCGGGCACTCGATCAAACGGTCCTTCGGAGCCCGAGAGATGAAATCCCACGTCCAGGTAGCCGTCATCGGTGGCGGCGTCGTCGGCTGCAGCGTGCTCTACCACCTCACCAAGCAGGGCTTCAAAGACGTGGTCCTCATCGAGCGCGAAGAGCTCACCTCCGGCTCCACCTGGCACGCCGCCGGCGGCATGCACACGCTGAACAGCGACCCCAATGTGGCCAAGCTCCAGGATTACACCATCGGGCTCTATAAAGAGATTGAGGAGATCTCCGGGCACTCCTGCGGCGTGCACCTGACCGGCGGGGTGATGCTGGCAGGTTCCAAGGAACGTATGGACTGGCTGAAAGCCGCCCACGCCCGCGGGCGCTACCTGGGCATGCAGACCGAGCTGCTCACGGTGGACGAGGCGGCGGAGCGCTTTCCGCTGATGGAGAAAAAATATTTCGTCGGCGCGCTTTACGACGCGGTGGAGGGCCACATCGATCCCGCCGGCGTGACCAACGCCTACGCCAAGGCGGCGCGGAAGGGCGGCGCCGAGATTTATCGCCACAACCGTGTCACCGACATGCAGCCTCGGCCCGACGGCGGCTGGGATGTGATCACGGAAAAGGGCAGCATCCGCGCCGAGCACGTGGTCAATGCCGGGGGCCTTTGGGCGCGGGAAGTGGGCCGGATGGTAGGGCTCGAGCTCCCTATCCTGGCCATGGAGCATCAGTACCTCATCACCGAGGACATGCCGGAGGTGATGGCGAGCAAGGAGGAAGTGCTCCACGCCATCGACTTCGAGGGTGAGATCTACATGCGCCAGGAGCGCAACGGCATGCTCATGGGCACCTACGAGAAGCGCGGCGTGCCCTGGTCCGAGCGCAGAACGCCGTGGGATTTCGGCCAGGACCTGCTGCCGCCGGATATCGATCGCATCGCGCCCAGCCTGGAGGTGGGCTTCAAACACTTCCCCGCGTTCGAGCGCGCCGGGATCAAGCAGATCATCAACGGGCCGTTCACCTTTGCCCCCGACGGTAATCCGCTGGTGGGACCCATCCGGGGCTTGAAAAACTACTGGGTGGCCTGCGGCGTGATGGCGGGCTTCAGCCAGGGCGGTGGCGTGGGACTCGCGCTCTCCAACTGGATCGCCGACGGCGATCCCGGATTCGACGTCTGGGCCATGGATGTAACCCGCTACGGCGACTGGACTTCCATGGCCTACACCAACGCCAAGGTGCGGGAGAACTATTCGCGGCGATTTCAGATCACCTTTCCCAACGAAGAGCTTCCGGCGGCGCGGCCGCTTCGCACCACGCCCATCTACGAGCGGCTCAAAGACGAGAACGCGGTGTTCGGAGTGTCCTATGGTCTCGAGCACGCGCTTTGGTTCGCGCCGGAAGGCGAGGCGCCGGTGGAGGACGTGACCTTTCGCCGCTCCAACGCCTTCGGTCCGACGGCCGAGGAATGCCGCGCGGTGCGCGAGGCGGTGGGCCTGCTGGAGATCTCCAACTTCGCCAAGTACGAGGTCAAAGGCGCGGATGCCGAGGGCTGGCTGTCGCACTTACTCGCCAACAAGATGCCGCGCCAAGGGCGCATCGTGCTGACGCCAATGCTGAATCCGATGGGCAAGCTCATCGGCGACTTCACCGTCACCAAGGCGGGGCCTGAGCGCTTCTACATCTTCGGATCCGGCGTGGCCGAGGAGTATCACCTGCGCTGGTTCGAGTCCCACCTTCCGGCCAACGGCGTCAGCGAGAGATCCATGACCGCGGAGCTCACCGGGCTGTCGGTGGCGGGACCGAAGTCCCGCGAGCTTCTGACACGGCTCACTAAGGAGGTTCTTTCCAAGGATGCCTTCAAGTTCATGGCGTTCAAAGAGACGACGCTGGATCGCGTTCCGGTAAAGCTCGGCCGGATCACTTTCACCGGCGACCTGGGCTACGAAATTTGGGTGCGGGCGGATTACCAGCGCACGCTTTACGATTTGCTGGTCGACGCGGGCAAGGAACTGGGCCTCAGGCACTTCGGCGGCCGCGCGCTCAACTCGCTGCGTCTGGAGAAAAGCTTCGGCACCTGGGCGCGGGAGTTTCGCCCCATTTACGGTCCGTTCGAGGCGGGGCTCGATCGCTTCGTCGATCTCAACAAAAACGATTTTGTCGGCCGCGACGGCGCGATCAGGGAGCGCGATGAGGGACCGAAGCGGCGCTTAGTGACGCTGGTGGTGGATGCGGACGACGCCGACGTCATCGGCGACGAACCGGTGTGGCGCGACGGGGAAGTGATCGGCTGGGTCACCTCCGGCGGCTACGCCCACTACGTGAAGAAGTCGGTAGCGCTCGCCTACGTCCCTGCTGCCTACACCAGTGTGACGGACGACAATGCGTTCGAAGTGGAGATTCTGGGAGAGAAAAGAAAAGCGACGCTTACGCCCAGGCCGCTGCTGGATCCAGAAGGCGCGCGCATGCGCGGCTAACCATTGTAGGGCGCAATAGCGCAGCGTATTGCGCCGTCTTTCTGGCTTTGGTCGTCAGAGCCAGTCCAGCTCCAGCGGATACGTCGACATCGGCTCGAGCCCGTTGGCGGTGACCAGGAACTGATCTTCGAGCTTTACGCCCTCGCGTCCTCCGGTCGCGCCCATGTAGGACTCCACGCAGACGGTCATCCCTTCCTGGATAAAGCCTTCGTACCCCATGTCGTCGTAGTCGATCTGGTGATAAACGCACGGATATTCGTCGCACAGGCCGACACCGTGGGCGATGACGCCGTAACGATTGGGCACGAACTCGGCGGGCATCGGCCAGGCTTTTTCAGTGACCTCGCGGAACGATACGCCGGGTTTAATCAGCGCTTTGTTGTGCTCGATCTGCTCCACCGCCAGAGCATACAGCCTGCGCTGCTCGTCCGAGGGTCTGCCCTCACCACAAATCCACGAGCGGGATATGTCGGCGCAGTAGCCGTAAGGGCCCACCAGATCGGTGTCGAAGCTCACCATGTCCCCTTTCTGTATGGGGCGCATGCTGGATTCGCGAAACCAGGGATTGGTGCGAGGGCCCGAAGAAAGCAGGCGCGCCTCGATCCACTCGCCGCCCAGCGCAACGTTGGTCTCGTGGAGCTTGGAAAGCAGCGCGTTCTCGGTGATGCCGGGACGAAGGAAGTCGCGCATGGCATCGAGGCCGCGTTCGCAGGCATCGATGGCCTTGCGCATCAGAACGATCTCTTCCGGGGACTTGATCTCTCTCGCCAGCTCCATGATCTCGAAGCCGTCGAAAAGCTCGATGCCGTGGCTCTCAAGCGCGGCGATACCGTCGTAGCCGGTGCGGTCGATGGCCAGGCGCTTATTGCCGCCGCCGTGCTGCTTGACCAGATCCGCGATCTCCGCCGCCCAGCGTTTTGCCTGCTCCTGGTAGCGGTTACCCGCCACGAAGTAATACCAGGGCCGCGCGGGTCTGACTTGGTTGACGGTGGGAATGTCTTCCGCCAGGTGTGCCTTGGCGCCGTACTCAAAGACGATGGCGGGACCGTCGGTGGCCACGAACACGTAGCGGTTCTCGTTGTGCGAGCACCAGATCTGCATGTTGGTGACATCAGTGGCGTAGCGGGTGTTGAGCTGGTCGAAGAGCACGATGCCCGCGTAGTCGCGCTTTTTGAGCTCGGCGCGCACCCGGCCGATGCGGTAGCGGCGCACCGCGTCCAGATCCACCGGCGGCTCGGAAAACTCCATGGCGCCGTGCTGGCGGATGTGACGGAGGTCTTTGGAAACGTCGTTCATCAGGCTTCGATGCTCCCGCCGATCGGGTGATGGTGGCCGACGGATTGTGTCAGAGTTGGCCTCGGCGCTGAAGATGCCGACGGGCATCAATCCGGCGCATTCGGTCCCACTTTATTTAGAAGGTAGTTCGTCAGCGCCCCGGCCGCCGTGCGACAATGCGCGGCGTTCGAGCGGTAACAGAGACAAGGCGATGAACACGTCTGAACCGGTAACCGCTGAAACCACCCGCGTCGGCTTCGTGCTGGTGGACGACCTCGGCATGCTGGGTTTTGCCTCGGCGCTGGATGCGCTGCGATACGCCAACGCTGTAAGCAAGCGGCCCCTCTACCGCTGGAATATTTATTCCGCGGACGGCGCACCGGTTCGAAGCTCGGCGGGTGTGCGCATCAGCGTGGACGGGGGCATCAACGATGCTCCTGATCACGACCTGGTACTGGTGGTCGCCGGCGTCAACGCGGAGCTTTACCGTAACCACCTGCTTTTCGATCGACTGCGGCGCCTGGCGCGCAGAGGAACCACCCTCGGCGGCGTCTCCCTGGGCCCCTACCTGCTCGCCCGCGCGGGACTGCTGAACGGCTACCGCTGCACCGTGCACTGGGAAAATATCGCCGCCTTCAAAGAGGAGTTCCCCAGGGTCCAGGTCTGCGCCGAGGTATTCGAGATCGACGGCGACCGAGTCACCTGCTCCGGCGGCACCGCGGCGCTGGATCTGATGCTGGAGATCATCGGCGCGCGCCACGGCCGTCAGCTTGCCGCTCAGGTGGCGGACGCCTTCATCCTCGATCGTGTCCGCACCCGCGGCGATCCCCAGCGCATGCCGCTGAGGCTTCGGGTGGGTGTGAGCCATCCCAAGCTGCTGCGCGCCATCGAGCTGATCGAAT
>JBFIYQ010000139.1:0-7321 GCA_041605275.1 Gammaproteobacteria bacterium | reverse complement strand
GCCGCCGCGCCGGGCAGCGCTCTCGCGTTCTTTCACAAGCGCAACACCCCGGGCCGAATGCCTGAAGGTCAATCCTTTCACCAGATTCAGGGGGGCGTGCGGGTGAACGGCGCGCCCGCCTCAATCGATTCCGTCATCCGCGCCGGGGACTCCGTAACCACCACCGCTGACGGCCAGGCGATCTTCGTTGTCGGCCAGGACGCGTTCTTGTTGCGGGCATCCGGCCGTCTCGAAACCGCCGGTGAGGGTTTCGTCGTGGAGCAGCTGCGGCTACTCACGGGCAAGCTGCTTTCGGTTTTTGGCAAAACGCGGCACCGCGTGGAAACGCCCATCGCCTCCGTCGGCATTCGCGGCACCGGCCTTTATGTAGAAACAGAGCCCGAGCGCACCTACGTCTGCACCTGTTACGGAATCACCGACCTCGCTGCGCTTTCCGACCCATCGAGCAGAGAGACCGTCGAGTCTGAGCATCACGACGAGCCCCGCTACATTCTGGCGAGCGGCGCCCCCGGAACCCGGATCCGGTCAGCACCGGTAATCAACCATACCGACGCTGAGCTGACGCTGATCGAATCGCTTGTGGGACGCGTACCCCCGTTCGGTGCGGGCGCGGGCGGCTACCAGCGCGAGGAGCGCTGACTAGCGGGGTTGCAATATCGTCTCTCGCGCCCGTAGTCTGCGCCAACGCGGATTTCGATATCACGCCCGAGGGGAGGACAACGCTTTGGCGGCTTGGGCGGGGCGCTCGATCACCGCAATCACTCCGACAGGCGAGACTGCGGCTCCTGGGGGCCTCAACAAGAAATCCACCGGGCGACGAGCACTCAACAAAACATGACAAGAACCATCGCTCCGGTCGCTGCGCTTCTCCTAAGCGTCGCCATACTGCTCACCGGCAACGGTCTCCAGGGCACGCTGCTGCCCATTCGGGCGAACCTGGAGAAGTTTTCCACCCTCGATATCGGTATTCTCGGCTCGGCCTACTACCTGGGCTTTGCCGCGGGGTGCTTTTTGAGTCCCCTGCTGGTGCGCCGGGTCGGTCACATCCGCACCTTTACCGCCATGGCTGCCATCGCCTCGGCGGCGGTCCTCATTCACGCGGTCTACACCTACTCCTGGGTCTGGTGGCTGGTGCGCGGCCTCACCGGGTTCTGCTTTGCCGCCCTTTACGCGGTGATCGAAAGCTGGCTCAACGAGCGCGCCACCAACGAAACCCGCGGCACGGTCATGTCGGCATATCTGATTATTCAGCTCACCGTAATCACGTTGGGTCAGATGATGGTAACGCTGAGCGACCCGGCACAGTTCGCGCTGTTCGCGCTTTCGTCCATTCTCGTCTCGGTAGCGGCGGTACCCGTAGCCATGACCGCCGCCGCTGCGCCGGCGCCCATCGAGCAGGTCAGGATTCGGATAAAGCATTTGATAAGCGTGTCTCCCGTTGGCTTCGCCGGATCTTTCGCCCACGGAATGGCGGGCGGCGCCTTCTGGTCGCTGGCGCCCCTGTTCGGTAGCCAAAACGGCATGGGCGTGACCGGCATAGCGATATTCATGAGCATCACCGTTATCGCCGGCGCCGCGGGGCAGCTGCCCATGGGTTACCTTTCGGACCGCACCGATCGGCGCAAGGTCTTGATTGTCGCCTGCGCGGGCGCGGCGGCGGCAGCGGTGGGCATGATTTTTTTCCGCTTTGCCGCCGATTACTCCATTTACGCCTTCGCCGTTATTTGGGGTTTTTTTGCTTTTCCGCTTTATGCCGTCGCGGTTGCGCACGCCAACGACTTTGCCGATCCCAAGGAGTTCGTCGAGGTCTCCAGCGGCCTGCTGCTGGTTTACGGCGCTGGCGCGGTGCTCGGCCCCATCATCGCATCGCAGACGATTGTGGTTATGGGAGCCAACGGGCTCTTTGCGACCACCGCCGCCGTGCACATCTTCCTCATCGGTTTTTCGCTCTGGCGCATGCAGGTTCGCGCGGCGGCGCCGATGGAGGACCATGTCAACTTCGTCGAGGCCTTGCGCGCCACCAATACTGCCTCCGCGACCTTCGACATCGAGACCCATCGGCCTGTAGCGGAAATGGCGCCATCAGACGCCGGGTATGCGATGCCGGCCGGCCGGGACGCGGATACGCAGCGACCCGAGATCGGACCGGAGCTTGGCAACGGCGACGAGGATCGGAGGGTATAAGGAGTTCAAGTTAGCCGGCCGAAGTTCATTAAACAGTAAGCGCACCAGGCATCTAAGAACCGTTACCCGGGAAGCGAGCGACTTCGGACCGCGATTTCGAAAGGGGTGTGGGATGAAGCAGGTTAAAGACGGGACAAAGGGCGCGTGCGAGTATATCGAGCAACGATTCGGGCAGAACGTGCCGCTTCCGGAAAGTTGTCCTGGCGCTGAAACGCTGCTGGGACTGTTGTCCCATCGCTCACACCGTGCGTTTGTCGACCGGAAGGTGGACGAAAGGCTTTTGCGGCTGCTGCTGGCTTGCGCGTTGTCGTCACCCAGCAAGAGCGATCTGCAGCAGGCGGACATCATTTACCTACGGAATCCAAAGAAGCAGGGCGCGGTCGCCGATCTGATACCGGGTATGCCGTGGATCCGGGAGGCCCCCGTGTTTCTGATTTTCTGCGGCAACGGGCGGAGGATCCGGCAGGTCAGCGCGCTGCGCGGGGAAACATTCGCCAACGATCATCTGGACGCGTTTTTTAACGCCGCCGTGGATGCTGCCATTGTGATGGCGACGTTTATCAATGCGGCCGAGGCTGCGGGGCTTGGCTGCTGTCCCATCAGCGCGGTGCGCAATCACTGCAGCGCGATCAACGGGCTGCTGGAGCTCCCCGAGCTGGTTTTCCCCGTGGCCGGCCTGTGCCTCGGCTACCCGGTCAAAGAAGGTCATATCAGTCGGCGCCTGCCGCTCGACGTGACCACGCACATCGACTTCTTCGATGAGTCAAAGCTCGAAGACCGGATTGACGCGTACGACCGGCGCCGGGCCGAAGCGATGCCGGAGGCTGAGCGTTACCTCTGGTCGAATGCCAAGGCGAAGCAGTACTCCGAGCCGCAGCGTACCGACTTCGGCGCTTACATCCGCAAAAAAGGATTCAATCTCAGCTGAATCTTCCGGGCGTAGCCGACGCGGAATTCGACCATTAGCCCCTCTAGTTTTCACCTTGCGGTCCTCGGGCCCGGTTTGATATACGTGGCCGGCGTTCAGTTCAGAAGGTTTTCCCGAAGATGACGCTCCGACTCACTGATTTCAAAGTTCTGACTTTCGACTGCTATGGCACCCTGATCGACTGGGAGTCCGGGATCTGGGATGCGCTGCAGCCCCTTATCGCGGCCAGCCATCGCAATGACGCTACCCGTCAGGTCGCGCTGGAAACGTTCTCTGCATTGGAAAGCGGTCAGCAGGCCGAGACCCCGGACATGCTCTACCCGCAAATTCTTCAACGTGTCCACAACGAGATTGCGGCAAGGTTCAAGCTGAAAACAACGCCGCAGCTGGATGCGGACTTCGGCAACTCGGTGGCGCACTGGCCCGCATTCCCGGATACGGCCGACGCCCTAAGGTTCCTGAAGAAACACTACAAGCTGGTCATTCTCTCGAATGTGAATCGGGACGGGTTCGCGGCGTCCAATCGGAAGCTCGGAGTGACCTTCGATGCCATCTATACCGCCGAGGATATCGGCTCGTACAAACCCGACCCGGCTAACTTCGACTTTATGCTCAAGCGGCTGCGCGACGACTCGGGGGTCGATAAGTCTGACATCCTGCATACCGCCCAGAGTCTTTTTCACGACCACGTGCCGGCGAAGACGCATGGACTCGCCAACGCCTGGATCGACCGGCAGCGCTTATCCGAAAGCGGCAGCTGGGGGGCAACGGCAAAGGTGGAGCAGCGGCCCGAGACGGATTTCCTTTTCTTTTCCATGGGAGAGATGGCGGCCGCGGTGCGGGCCGAATCCCGATGAATGAGCTGCGGCTTGTCGTGGGATGCGAGGTGACACCCACGCTAACTGGTGTGATGTCCTAAAGTTAGGATCACGGTTGTGGTCGGAACCACGATTGAAGCGTGCACTGAGCTCGGATTCTCAAGTTCGCTCGATAGGGCCAGGGATGGTCAGTCCGCGGGCTCGATCCGAGCCAATACGCCATCACCCTCGTCGCTCAGCAAATAGATAAATCCGTCCGGTCCCTGGCGCACGTCCCGAATGCGTCCCATCACCCCTTCAAGCAGTCGTTCCTGGTGCACCACGCGCTCGCCGTCCAACTCCAGACGGGCGAGAAACTCGAACTTGAGAGAGCCGACGAAGAGATTGCCCTTCCAGTTCGGGAATCTTTCGCCGTAATAAAACGCCATTCCCGACGGCGCGATGGAGGGGGTCCACTGCAGTACCGGCTGCGCCATGCCGTCTTTGTGGGTGCCCTCGCCGATCTGCGTGCCGATGCCATAGTTGCGCCCGTAGGTAATGACGGGCCAGCCGTAGTTGGTCCCGGCCCTGACGATGTTCACCTCGTCGCCGCCCTGGGGCCCGTGCTCGTGGGCCCAGAGTTTTCCCGTGCCGGGTTCTAACGTCATGCCCTGCACGTTGCGGTTGCCGTAAGTGAAAATTTCCGGACGCGCTCCGGATCGTCCGACGAATGGATTATCTTCGGGCACGCTGCCGTCGTCGTGCAGGCGAATGATGGAACCGGCGTGGGTGCTCAAGTCCTGGCCGTTGGCACGGTAACCTCGATCGCCCAGGCTGATGTAAAGCAAACCGTCATTAGCGAAGACAAGTCGCGAGCCGAAATGCCGGCCGCCGTTCGATTTGGGCAGCGCGCGGAAGATCACTTCCACGTATTCGAGCCGATGCTCCACCAGCCGGCCGCGGGCCACCTCGGTGCCGAAGCCACCCGAACCGGCGGCGGCGTAGGACACATAGACCAGCCGGTTGCGCTCGAATTCGGGATGCAGAACCACGTCCAGGAGGCCGCCCTGGCCGTAGGAGGAAACCGCCGGGAGTCCCTGAACGGGTTCGGGATCGAGTCGTCCGTCTGCGATCAGCCGCAGACGGCCGGACCGCTCGGTGACCAGCAGGCGTCCGTCGGGCAGAAAGGCGAGCCCCCAGGGATGGTCGAGCCCTTCGACCAGCACCACCAGCTTGAAGCCGCCTTCTTCGGAGTTAAAGCTGCCGATGCTGCGCCCCTCGCTGGCTGCGGCATGGCCCGTGAACACGGCGCAAAGGAAAAAAACGGTGGCAATGGATCGCATGATGACTCTCGTCCTTTGATGTTCAATCTCTGACCGGCGTACGAGGATTAAGTTTAAACCGCATGGTCAATGAAATCGGCCTGCGTTGCCGGCGCGATTCTAGGGGTCGAGCGATTAAAGGCAGCTCGCGCTGAGCGCGTCAACTGAAACGATTCGGGCGATAAGGGGTGAGATCGATGTTCGGTTTTTCACCGGCCGCCAGCGCCGCGACAATCCGGCCCGTCATGGGCGCCCCGGTGAGGCCGAGCTGGCCGTGACCGAATGCCAGCATAATGGACGGATGCTGCGGTACAGGCCCGATGATCGGCAGGGTGTCCGGAATCACCGGCCGATGTCCCATCCAGCGCTCGTCGGGGTCTCCCTGCAAGTCCGGGAACATGCGTTTCGCCAGTTGCGTCAGGATGCGATAGCGGCGCGGCGTTTCCGGCGCGTCGACACCCGCAAACTCCATCATTCCCGAGACCCGCAGGCCCGTTTCCATGGTGCTGACGGCGAAGTGCAGGTCGTTGTCCGTCACCGAATTGTTCAACGCGACGCCCGGATTGTTGAACATCACATGGTAGCCGCGCCCGGATTCAAGCGGTATACGAATGCCCAACGGTTCCAGCAGCGACGTTGACCACGCGCCTGCCGTCACCACTGCCTTGTCGAATACGCGGCGCTCACCATCGACCTCCAGCACCACGCGGTCGCCGTCCCGGGGGTTGAGCGCGCGCACTTTCGCCCGGGTAAAGCTACCTCCCCGATGACGCACATCGTCGGCGATGACGCGACATAGCCTCGCCGGGTTGGTGGTGCGACCCTGGTTTTCGATCAACAGCGCGGCGCGATAGTCCTTCGACACGGCGGGCTCGATCTCGCTGATGCCGCCGCGGTCAAGCACCGTCACGCTGGCTCCCTGACGCCGGCGCAGCCGATAGCCCGGCGCGTCGACATCTGCGTCCTTTGGATCGCGATACAGGTGCACATAGGCGGAATCGCGAATGAGATCCTCGTTACCGCCGCCGCGAAGCAGCTCACGGTAATGCTCCACGCACGGATTGTTGAGCACGAACATGGCATCCGACAGCGCGGCAATGCGATCGCTGCGTCCCGCGCGCAGGAAACGAAGCAGCCAGGGTGTGACCGTGGGCAGATACCGCCAGCGGATCGACAGCGGACCCAAAGGGTCCAGCAGCCACTTGGGCGCGAGCTTCCACTCGCCGGGCATGGAAAGCGGCACGCAGGACCAGGACGAAAGCACGCCGGCGTTGCCGAAGGAACAGGCGGTGCCCGGTTCCTTCGGATCGAATATCTCGACCTCGAATCCCCGATCGAGCAGGTAACGCGCGCTGCACAGCCCGACTATACCGGCGCCGATCACGGCGATCGGGCGTCCGTTGCTTTTGCCCCCTTCAGTTAAGGAGGCAGTCATCTTCGATCGGGGTAACAGGCGTCAGATCGCGATGGTGGTTATGGTCGGGGCGCTGATGGCGGGTGAGCGCGTTGGAGACCGGGTTGACGATGAGCGAAAATATTCTTCTGTCGAAAGGCGAGATGTTGCTGGGCGAAGCGTGCAGCATGACGTCGCCGAAAATAAGCCCGGTGCCGGCGCGCCCGGTTGCCGACACGATGCCGCCGGCCTTCGCCAGCGCCGTCACGGATGTGGGGTCGACCACCCAAAGCGGGTAGCTGGTGGTCGTGGTATCCAAGGTCGCCGCCGGGGTCGTGGCTTTGTGTGACCCGGGAATGAAATAGAGCGGGCCGTTGAATTCGGTTACATCGTCGAGAAAAACGTGAAGGTTGAGCGCCAGCGGCTCGGGCACGCCGTCCTCGGAATGGTGGGTGGCGAAGTCGTAGTGCCACTGCCAGGGTTCGCCGCAAAACGCCGCCTTCACATTGACCTTGACCTGCTGCACGTAGACCGGGCCGGTTAATATCTGCATTGCGGGCCCGATCAGTCGGGGGTGACGCACGAGCTTGGCGTAAAGCTCGTCGCGCAGGTGCAGTCCCATGGCTGTGCGCACCTCCTTGCTTTCCTTTTCCCGGATGTTGGCCGGGTTGTCCTCGGCGAACAGCTTGGGCAGCCG
>JBFIYQ010000138.1:0-7350 GCA_041605275.1 Gammaproteobacteria bacterium | reverse complement strand
TGGTTTCCCGAACGCGCGCCACCTCATCCTCGCCGAGCGGCGCGCCGTGGGTGGACTCGGTGCCCTGCTTGTTGGGGGCGCCCCAGCCGATAACCGTTTTGCACTGGATCAGCGTAGGCCGACTAGTTTGCGCTCGAGCCGCCTTGATCGCGGCATCTACTGCCTCCGCGTCGTGGCCGTCCACGTCGCGGATAACCTGCCAACCGTAGGCCTCGAAGCGCCGCGGCGTATCGTCTGTGAACCAGCCTCCGACCTCGCCATCAATGGATATGTTGTTGTCGTCGTAAAAACAAATGAGCTTTCCCAGACGCAGCGTTCCCGCCAGCGAGCAGGCCTCATGGGAGATGCCTTCCATGAGACAGCCGTCGCCGCAGAACACGTAGGTGAAATGGTCGAAAATGCGGTGGCCTCCGCGGTTGAAGCGCCCGCGCAATACTTTCTCCGCGATAGCCATACCTACGCCGTTGCTCAGACCCTGACCCAGGGGCCCCGTGGTGGTCTCAATGCCGGGGGCGTAGCCGTACTCGGGATGTCCGGGCGTCATCGAATGAAGCTGCCGGAATCGCTTGATTTCTTCCAGCGGCAGCGCGTAACCGCTCAGGTGCAGCAGCGAGTAATGCAGCATGGAGCCGTGCCCGTTGGAGAGGATAAAACGATCCCGGTCCCACCATTTGGGATTCGCGGGGTTGTGCTTCAGGTAGTCATTCCAGAGCACCTCGGCGATGTCGGCCATGCCCATGGGCATGCCGGGATGCCCGGAGTTGGCTTTCTGCACCGCGTCCATGCTTAACGCGCGGACGGCGTTGGCGAGCTCTCTTCGGGAAGGCATGAAGTTCCCTCGTGACTGTAGAATCCAGATTCGAATCTATCTAAAAATCGCTGTGTTCAGTCTGACGGCGTTAAAAAGGCTCAAAATGCTAATTTACTCGCACGGAAATTCCGCTAATCAGGCCCGTTTTTGTCTTGTCTAATCCAAGCTCGCTAATTGTGAGACAGGTTCTAATTACCGGGGCCGTCCCGCAAAAGATCACCCCCCGGATGCCCGCCTGCAGACGTCGGGGTGAATACGTGCGTTGTATCGTTACGCGGCAAAAAAGGCCGGAAAAGCGCGAGACCGGTGCCTGGTCGGCAACGGGCCGAATTCTGACGCACGCGCTCGGATGAAGCAATGAGCCTCTACGCAGCGTTTCCGTATCGAACGAAAAAGCCGCAGGAAGCGGTTATTAAACCCTTTTGCCGACGCTTCCTGAGCCAAGCGCGCCGCGCGTTTGCCGCCGGAGCACTGGCCATTGCCTCGATCGCATCGGCTTCGGCGGAGCTCCAGCTGGTGGTCCAAGGGGACGAATGGGTGAAGGCGCGCGAGTTCCCGATGCTTTCCGCATATCTGTCGCAAGCGCTTGGTCAACCGGTGCGGGTGCTTATCCGGCGAAATCCCCTGGAGCACTGGCGCCGCCTGAGCGCCGGGGAGCGCCCGGCGATGGTGCTGGAAGATCCCCATTTTGCGGACTACCGCGTGACGCGGGCCGGCTATCGCATCGTTGCCGCGGTGGAGGGCCAGCAGGTTTTTTCCCTCGCCGCCGCCGGCTTTCTGCTGCTGGACCCGCTGGAACTCGCCGGTCGCCCGGTGGCCGCGCTATCGCCGCCCTCTTTGTCCACCCTCCAGCTGTTGGCGTTCTTTTCCGATGCGGTCCATATCCCTCGGATCATCGAAGCGCCTTCCTACCCGGCCGCGGTGACCCGAGTTTTTCGAAACGAGGCAGTGGCCGCCGTGGTCCCCGCCGACGACCTGGGCGCGTATCCGGAGCTCAAAGAGATGCTTTTGATGGAGGAGCTTCCGGCGAAGGCGGTCAGTGTCTCTCCGGATCTGGCCGACGCGGTCGCCGACGGAATTACCACCGCGCTAGTAGACGCCTCCCGGGATGCCCAAGGGCGGCAGGCGCTGGCGGAGCTGGGCGTCTCCAACTTCGTCCGGGGCCACCGGGAAGCCTATGACGGCGTCTCGCGGCTGCTCAAGGGCACCTGGGGTTACCGCCATATCTCGCCTTGAGTCAGGCCGCTGGGGCACGGGGCGTGTGTGTCTGATTGGGGCGTGAAAAGGCGCCGGTCCGCAGGCGGCTCGACGCGCACGAGAAGTTCGAAGCGCAAATTTCGGCGCATCGGACCCGGCGCCACTCTGTGCACGGCGGTGCGCTGCCGGTAAACTTAGCGGCCTTTTTTTCGTTGAGATCGAGGCACTCTCAATGGCGAACGCCCAGCTGATTACCTCCGAGTCAGTTTCGGAAGGCCACCCGGACAAGATGGCGGACCAGATATCGGACGCCATCCTGGATTCGATGATTGCCCAGGATCCGAACTGCCGAGTGGCCTGCGAGACCCTGGTGAAGACGGGCATGGTCATCGTTGCCGGCGAGGTGACGAGCTCCGCCGTCATCGACGTCGAGAACATCGTGCGGGAAGTTGTAAACGCCATTGGGTACGACAGCCCCGCCTACGGCTTCGACGGCCATACCTGTGCGGTGCTGAGCGCGCTGGGCAAGCAATCTCCGGACATCGCCATGGGAGTCAACGAAAGCTCGGAACGCGAGCAGGGCGCGGGTGACCAGGGAATGATGTTCGGTTACGCCGTGAATGAAACCGACGTCTTCATGCCCGCGCCGATTACCTTCGCCCATCGACTAGTGAAGCGCCAGTCCGAGCTGCGGCGGGCGGGCACGCTTCCGTGGCTGAGACCCGACGCCAAGAGTCAGGTGACCTTACGCTACGAAGACGGAAAGCCAAAACGTATCGATGCGGTGGTCTTGTCCACCCAGCACGACCCGGATATCAGCACCGAGATGGTTCGAGAGGCGGTCATGGACGAAATCATTCGCCCGGTACTGCCGCCCGAAATGCTCGGCAACGACACCCGCTTCCACATTAATCCCACCGGTAGGTTCGTGATCGGCGGTCCCGTGGGCGATTGTGGCCTTACCGGGCGGAAAATCATCGTCGACACCTACGGCGGTGTCGCCCGTCACGGCGGCGGCGCTTTCTCCGGCAAGGATCCGTCCAAAGTCGACCGTTCCGGCGCCTACGCCTGCCGCTACGTAGCCAAGAATATCGTCGCGGCGGGACTTGCCGAGTGTTGTGAGGTGCAGGTGTCCTACGCCATCGGAGTGGCCGAGCCCACCTCGGTAAACGTCGAAACCTTCGGCACCGGCAAAATCAGCGAGGACAAAATCCGGAAGCTGGTTCTGGAGCACTTCAACCTGAAGCCGCGGGGCATCGTCGAGATGCTGGATCTGCTTCGACCCATTTACCGCAAAACCGCGGCGTACGGTCATTTCGGGCGGGACGGCGACTTGCCCTGGGAGAAGACCGACAAGGTTGAGGCGCTTAAGGCCTCCGCGGGTATCCGCTGACCGCGACGCCGGAATCGATCTTTGGTCCAACTTCGGAAATTCATTCATAACTTCGAACAACGGTAGAGCAGCTGATGAATAAACCCGCCACGGCCAAAGGGGCTTCAAATTACGTGGTCGCGGATATCGAACTTGCGGACTGGGGCCGCAAGGAAATTTCCATCGCCGAAAACGAGATGCCGGGTCTAGTTGCCTTGCGCCAGGAGTATGGCGCGCAAAAGCCGCTGGCCGGCGCAAAAATCGCGGGATCGCTGCATATGACCATCCAGACCGCGGTTCTGATCGAAACCCTGGTGGAGCTGGGCGCCGAAGTACGGTGGGCGTCATGCAATATATTTTCCACTCAAGATCATGCCGCCGCGGCCATCGCTGAGCGGGGTATCCCCGTGTTCGCTTACAAGGGCGAAACCCTTGACGAGTACTGGGACTACGCCCACCGAATATTCGACTGGGGGGATGGCGGCACGGCCAACATGATCCTCGACGACGGCGGCGACGCGACGCTGTTAGTGAATCTGGGGGCCAAGGCGGAAAAAGACGCGACCCTTCTCTCCGACCCCGGAAACGACGAAGAGGAAGCGTTATTCGCGTCCATCAAGAACAAGCTCGAGAGCTCTCCGGGATGGTACGCGAAGGTGCTCGCCAACATCCGCGGCGTCACCGAGGAAACCACCACTGGCGTGCACCGGCTTTACTCCATGGAGAAAAACGGAGAGCTGCCGTTTCCGGCCATCAACGTCAATGACTCGGTGACCAAATCCAAATTCGATAATCTCTACGGCTGCCGGGAATCACTTGTGGACGGTATCAAGCGGGCCACGGACGTCATGATGGCGGGAAAAATCGCCGTCGTTTGCGGCTACGGCGACGTGGGCAAGGGCAGCGCTCAGTCGCTGCGTGGACTGGGCGCCAACGTCTGGGTGACCGAGATCGATCCCATATGCGCGCTGCAGGCGGCCATGGAGGGTTTTCGCGTGGTGACCATGGAAGAGGCTGCGCCGGTCGCGGATATCTTCGTCACCGCCACCGGCAACCTCAAAGTCATTAACCTCGATCATATGCGGGCGATGAAAAACGACGCCATCGTTTGCAACATCGGCCACTTCGATTCCGAAATCGACATCGCCGGCTTGCGCAATTTGAAGTGGGAGAACATCAAGCCCCAGGTGGACCACGTGATCTTTCCCGACGGCAAGCGGATTATCGTGCTCGCGGAAGGGCGGCTGGTGAATCTGGGCTGTGCCACCGGTCACCCGAGCTTTGTAATGTCGAACTCGTTCACCAACCAGGTGCTGGCGCAGATTGAGCTGTGGCGGCACCCGGAGCGCTACGAGCGCAAAGTTTACGTGCTGCCCAAGCACCTGGACGAGAAAGTCGCGCGACTGCACTTGAAAAAGCTTGGCGTGAATCTCACCGAGCTCAACGACGAGCAGGCGTCCTACATCGGTGTGTCCAAGGACGGGCCCTTCAAGCCAGAGCATTACCGCTACTAGACCAAAAAGGATAGCTCGGGGCGTGAATGCCCCGGCCCGGTTTCGCTCACCTGTGTCTACGAGTCGCCCCGGCTCTCTTCCCCGTACCCGCGTTCGTTTCCGGCGGCAACGCTGCCGCGCCGTTTTCTCGCGGGATCGCGGTTCACACACTATTATCTAACGTGTGATCGTCTACTCTCATCGCCGATGAGTCCTAAGAACGAACCGTTACCCGGAAAAGCCGAGCGGCGTACTTTGCTGCTGGCGGACGACGACCCCTTAATTGGCGAATCCCTGGCCTTTGTGCTCCGGGACGATTTCGACGTGCTTCTGGCAACCACCCGGCGCGAGGCGAACGCCATTATCAAGCAGGACCGGCGCAGCCCCGAGCTTGCCCTGGTCGACCTCGGCCTGCCTCCGGAACCCCACGACCCCGGAGAGGGATTCGCGCTGATCAGCGATCTGCTGAGCATCAACCCGGCGATCAAGATTCTGGTCCTCTCCGGGCAGAGCGACCGCCAGAATGTCCAGCACGCGCTTTCTCTGGGCGCGGCGGACTTCATTGCCAAGCCCTGCGACCCGATGCTGCTCAAGGCCCGTCTCGACCATCAGCTGATGATTCTGGACGCGGAATCGCTGGCGGCGGAAAAGAGCGACGAGGTAGTGGTCTTCGCCGGCGCCAGCACCGCCATGGACGAGGTCCGGGCGCAGATATCTCGTTTTGCCGATACCCCGTTTCCAATCCTGGTCCAGGGAGAATCCGGCACCGGAAAGGAGCTGGTGGCGCAGATGCTTCACTCCAGGAGCGAGCGCCGGAACAAGCCGTTCGTGGTGGTGAACTGCGCCGCCTTCACCGCCGAGCTTCTGGAAGCTCAGCTTTTCGGGCACGCCAAGGGTGCCTTTACCGGCGCCGGCTCAGCCCGGGCGGGCTTCTTCGAAGAAGCGGGTGAGGGCACCCTGTTCCTGGATGAGATCGGGGAATTCCCCATCGAGCTCCAGCCGAAGCTACTGCGCGTGCTGGAAAACGGAGAGTACTACCGGGTGGGTGAAACCCGTCCCCGCTCCTCCTCGGCGCGAATCGTCACCGCCAGCAACCGTGACCTCATGAGCGAGATCCGCGACGACAAGTTCCGTCACGATCTCTACCACCGGCTGAGCGTGCTCACCATCCAGGTGCCGCCGCTGAGAGAACGGGCAGACGACGCCCTTTTACTCCTCGATCATTTTCGCGAGCTGTATGCCTCAAAGGTGCCGCCGTTCATTCTCGACGAGGAGGCGGAGAAGCGCTGGTGTACCTATACCTTCCCCGGAAACGTACGCGAGCTGCGAAACATCGTCATCCGGCTCGGCGCAAAGTATCCCGGAAAACGGATCGGCCTGACCGAGCTCGAGGCGGAGCTGGACAGCCGGTCGGACGTGGATGATCGCACCATTTCGCAGCTTTCCCAGGGCAACTTCCGCCTCAACGACGTGCTCGATAACTGGGAGCAGCGCTACATCAAGGCGGCGCTGAAGCTCAGCAACGGAAATTTGAGCGAGGCGGCGAGGCTCCTTGGCGTCAACCGGACAACGCTTTACAGCAAGATTCAGCGTTTATCGGGCGAATCCCAATAACAGCCCAGATACCAGGCGTGAATTAGTTGCCCGGGGCCGCGAGCCGACGGATGCGGATCCGATGCACTACGCTTATCCGGGACGAGGAAGTATTCGATGTATAACGAGCACTTCGGATTACAGCAGGCGCCGTTTCGGATCACCCCGGATACCCGGTTGTTCTATGAAGGCGGCGGCAGGGGCGAAATCCTCGACGCGCTGGTTTACGCCATTGTCAGCGGCGAAGGCATCGTCAAAGTCGTCGGCGAGGTGGGCACCGGAAAGACCATGCTCTGTCGCATGCTCGAAGAGCGTCTCCCGGAGGGCGTGGAAATCGTTTATCTGGCGAATCCCAGCCTCAAGCCTGACGATATCCTCCAGGCCATTGCGCTCGAGATGAATCTCGATATCGCTCCGGGTTCCAACCGTCTCAAAGTCATGCACGCGATGCAGCAGCGGCTTCTGGAAAAGCACGCGGCCAACCGCCAGGTCGTGGTTTTCGTGGAGGAAGCGCAAAGCATGCCGATCGAAACGCTCGAGGAAATCCGGCTTCTGAGCAACCTCGAGACCAAGCGCGAGAAACTGTTGCAGATCGTGCTCTTCGGCCAGCCGGAGCTGGACGAGAATTTGAACCAGCCCAACATTCGCCAGCTGAAGGAACGCATTACGCACAGCTTTTATCTCGAACCGCTCAAACGAAATGAGCTGAGAGACTACGTCAACTTCCGAATGCGTGCGGTGGGTTACAGAGGGCCGGACGTTTTCCGCAGTAACGCTTACATCAGCATGACCCGGGCCTCGGAAGGGCTCACGCGTCGCATCAACATCCTCGCCGACAAGGCGCTGCTGGCCGCTTACGCCAATGACCGGCACGAAGTGAAGCT
>JBFIYQ010000137.1:0-7352 GCA_041605275.1 Gammaproteobacteria bacterium | reverse complement strand
TGGCGCTGGGCCTCCTCGTGTTGCTTGCGGTTTCGCTCATCATCTTTCTTGGCGTTGAGCTGCTGCCGGGAGATCTCTGTCAGGAAATTCAGGGACAGTCTGCGACCAAAGAGACCGTCGCCGCCTGTCGCAAGGAGCTGGGCCTAGACAAGCCCCCAATCACCCGATATCTGTCCTGGCTGGGCGGGGTACTCCAGGGCGACTTCGGCGTTTCTCTCGCAAACCAGCGGGAGATCTCCGAGCTCATCGGCGTGCGCTTGAGTAACACCCTGTTCCTTGCGCTGGTGGCCGCCATTATCTCCGTGCCCCTGGCGCTGATCCTGGGAATCCTGGCGGCGCTCTATCGGAACACCTTCTACGACCGCGCGGTCAACGTGGTGACGTTGACGTCAATCTCGACACCGGAATTTTTCGTTGCCTACATCCTGATTCTATTTTTCTCGGTGAAGTTCGGCTGGTTTCCCAGCCTCTCCAACGTGAGCCCGGATACGGAATTCTGGGATCGCGTCTACCGGGCGATATTGCCGGCGACGACTCTGACGCTGGTGGTCGTCGCCCACATGATGCGCATGACCCGGGCATCGATCATCAATCTGCTGGCAAGCCCTTATATCGAGATGGCCAATCTCAAGGGTATGAGCCGATCCCACATCATCCTGCATCACGCGCTGCCCAACGCCTGGGCACCCATCGTCAACGTCATCGTCATTAACCTTGCCTACCTGATTGTCGGCGTGGTGGTGGTCGAGGTGGTATTCGTCTATCCGGGACTCGGTCAGCTGATCGTCGACTCGGTGCAGAAGCGGGATATCCCGGTGGTGCAGGCCTGCAGTCTCATATTCGCCGCCACTTACGTGCTACTTAATTTGACCGCGGACATCCTGTCCATCGTCACCAATCCAAGGCTGCTGCACCCGAGATGAGCGACTCTGTCGAAACCACCGTCGCACAGACTGCGGATGCGCTGCCGCCGCCGCCCAAGCCGGGCGCCATGTCCACCGCCTGGCGCGAGCTGAAGAAAGCGCCCTTGAGCGCCAAATTCGGACTTCTGGTCATCTTCGGTTATGTTTTTGTGGCGATATTCGCGCCGGTATTAACGCCGTACGGCGAATCCGAAATCGTCGGACCCGAGTTCGAGCCCTGGGGAGAGGGCTTCGTTCTGGGTACAGACAATCTCGGCCGCGACATGCTCACCCGGCTGATTTATGGCGCGCGAAACACCATCGGCATCGCCTTTGTCACCACCTGTCTTGCGTTTTTGATCGGCGGCGTCGCGGGAATCCTGGCGGCGGCGCTCGCCGGATGGGTGGATCAGATCTTAAGCCGGCTGGTGGATATCCTGATGGCCATCCCGGCGCTGATTTTTGCGCTGCTGCTGCTCACTATCTTCGGCACCTCGATACCTACGCTAATCGTGATTATCGCGGTGCTGGATTCCACCCGGGTTTTCCGGCTTGCCCGGGCGGTGAGCCTGAATGTCGTAGTGATGGATTTTGTCGAGGCGGCAAGGCTTCGCGGCGAGGGGATCGGCTGGATCACCATCCGTGAGGTTCTGCCCAACATCATGCCGCCGCTGGTGGCCGAGTTCGGACTCCGTTTTTGCTTCGTCTTCCTCACTATTGCGGCGCTCAGCTTCTTAGGCCTCGGCATTCAGCCGCCCACGGCGGACTGGGGCAGCATGGTGCGCGACAACGCGACCCTGATCACCTACGGCGACGTGACGCCGCTGCTGCCGGCGGGCGCTATTGCGCTTCTGACCGTGGGCGTCAATTTCGTGGTCGACTGGTTCCTGCATAAAACGAGCGGACTTCGCGAATGAATGACACAAGCGGCGGCCACCAGAAAGGCGACCTCCTGCTGGAAATGCGCGGTCTGCGCATCGAGGGGCAGGCCGAGGACGAGTGGCACGAAATCATCAAGGATATCGACATCGTCCTGCACCGAGGCGAGGTGCTGGGGCTGATTGGAGAGTCCGGCGCCGGCAAGTCCACCGCGGGACTGGCGGCCATGGGATTTGCGCGGCCCGGATGCCGCATCACCGGCGGCTCCATCATCTTCGACGGCATTGACCTGATGGCGGCGAGTGAGGAGGAGAGGCGAAAGCTTCGCGGATCACGTATCGCCTACGTGGCGCAGAGCGCCGCCGCCTCCTTCAATCCGGCGCATAAGCTGATTGACCAGTTTGCTGAACTGCCGGTGAATCACGGCAAAAGCTCACGAGAGGAGGCGGAAGCGGACGCCAAGGATCTATACAAGCGTCTGCTGCTTCCGGATCCCGATAACATTGGTTATCGCTATCCGCATCAGGTCTCCGGTGGACAGCTGCAGCGCGCCATGACCGCCATGGCGCTGGCGTGCCGGCCGGATTTGATCATCTTCGACGAGCCGACCACGGCGCTGGACGTCACCACCCAGATCGAGGTGCTGGTGACCATCCGGGACATCGTCAGTCAGTTCAATACCGCGGCCATTTATATCACCCACGACCTCGCCGTGGTGGCGCAGATGGCAGATCGAATCATGGTGCTTCGTTACGGCGAGCTGGTGGAGGAAGCCGACACCGACACCATGATGGCCTCGCCGAAACAGGACTACACCAAGACCCTGTGGGCGGTTCGTACTTTCAAGAAACAGTCCACGGGAACGCCAACCGACTCATCGCCGTTGATTCGGGTGGAAAACGTGACCGCGGCCTACGGACCCGTTCCGGTGCTGCACGATATCTCCTTCGATATCTACAGCGGCCAGACGGTGGCGGTGGTGGGTGAGTCGGGCAGCGGCAAGAGCACCGCGGCGCGGGTCATCACCGGGCTTCTGCCGCCGAAAGAGGGTCGAGTCCTGGTGCACGGCGAGCCGCTTCCGGGAGATTACCGCAGGCGCACCAAGAATCAGCTGCGTCACGCGCAGATGATCTACCAGATGGCCGACACGGCGGTGAATCCGCGACACCGCATTCGTCACATCATCGGCCGGCCGCTGTCTTTGTACCTGGGGATGAAAGGCAAGCAGCTGGAAGATCGGATCCGCGAGCTGCTGAGCCTGATCGAGCTCGACCCCGACCAGTTCATCGACCGATTGCCGAGTGAGCTTTCCGGCGGGCAGAAGCAGCGCATCTGCATCGCCCGTGCGCTGGCCGCGGAGCCCGACTTCATCATCTGTGACGAGGTGACCTCGGCTCTGGACCAGATTGTCGCGGAGGGTATCCTCAAACTCCTGGATCGGTTACAGCGGGAGTTGAACCTTGCCTATATGTTCATTACCCACGATCTGGCCACGGTACGCGCCATCGCCGATGAGGTGGTGGTCATGCTGCAGGGCCGGATCGTCGAGCAGGGCCCGTGCGCCGAGATGTTCAAGCCTCCGCATCACGAGTATACGGACCTGTTGCTTTCCTCGGTTCCCGAAATGGACCCCACCTGGCTCGACGGACTGATGGAGCGACGGCGCAAGGAGGGAGTCATGGAGTCCATGTCCACTTCGTAACAAAACGGCTGCGCGGCCGGAGGCGGATGAGACACGGAACGATTTTGTTTCTCCTGATGACGCTTGCGGGCACCGCGAGCGCCGCCAACGAGTTTGGTCTTCCCACCAATGTCTGCTACGAAGAATTCTGCGGACCGAGCCAGCAGCGGATATGGAACGGCTTTAAGTCGTCATACGGTCTTGACCGGGAGCTGTCGCCGGGGTTTTATTCCGGCGTCTGTTTTCATAACAGCCCCATACTAAACGGCGACCGCGCTCATCACGGCGGCATTCTGATCGAAAAGTCTGGCGACGGACTGTTCTTCGACGGGCGGTTCAGCTTCTTCACCGAGCGCAACCCTTATATCCACCTGAGCATGAATTCCGCCCGAAAGCGTTTCGACAAGCTGTTAGATCCCAGCCACGAGCTCAAGATCAAGCGGACTTTTGCCTACATCAGTCTAGAGGACAAATTCGTTTCCCGACGCTACTGGTTCAGGCAGGACAAGCTGAACGGCCGTTTGTTTTTAGTGGGCTACTTCGGTCCGCTGCACACAATTCTCTGTGACTTGAAACGCAACGTCTAGGCAAGCGGTAGTCTGCTTGCGGTCTCGAGACGCTTCGGAACTTCTCCCCTGTAATTGCAAGTGGCGAACCGGTTGAATTAGCAAGTCGGGCCTAAATTTCCTCGTGCACTTGACCATAGGCCAGCAACGCGAACAAGCCCGTGCCGCCGATGATGTTTCCAACAAAGGCGGGCAGGATCAGACCGAAGATTCCTTCGGCCACACCCAGGTCGCCGTTGACCTGCAGCAGAAAGACCTCCGCCGAGCCCGCGACCACGTGGGTGAAGTCGCCCAGCGCGATCAGATAGGTAAACGCGACGATGATCCAGAACTCCGAGCCTTCAGCGCTCGGCAGCATCCACACTATGGCGGCGATGAAGAATCCCGCGGGTATGCCGTAGATCAACGCTTCCAGCGGCGAGTTGTCGGCGAAATGGTGTGATACTTCGAGCAGTGCCGGCATGTGCTCGGGATGCACCGTGCCGGCGTAAACGGTCACTAATGCTGTCACCAGGGTGCCGACCATGTTGGCGAGAAACACCACCAGCCACAGCCGGGCGGCAATCCACAGCCGATTGAGGCTGAAATCGGCGAACAGCGGTAGCACCACGGTGATGGTGTTTTCCGTGAACAGCTGCAGCCGCCCGATGATCACGAGCACGAAGCCGACGCAGTAGCCGAAGTTCTCCAATATCGGACGATAGGGCGTGTCCGGCAGGTAGTGGTGCAGCAGACCTTCCGCCAGCAGCGACGCGGTGATTCCAAGCCCCGCCGCGATCCCGGACCACCACAGGGAAAACAGCGGGCGCTGCATCTCTTCTTCGCCTTCGCGGCGCACAATCTCGTAGACTACCGGCGGGCGCAGCCTGACTCGCTCTTCCGCAGCCTCTCGATCCTCCCGGGAAAGTTTATTCTGCTCGTCCGCCATCGCTATCCTATGTCTTTTTAAGTTGATCCAACTTACGTTGCCGGTGATCGTAGTTCAGACGGCGCTGCCCGCCGCGCGTCGAATTCTAAAGTGGTCTTCGCGATAAGGTCACCAGATTGGATTTCCTTCTTACTTCGAAAAATGGGATCAGTGACCGGATCCCAACGGCGCCGCGAGGCCTTCGATTCGAGCGTTGATACAGGCCGGAAGTCGACTGTCCAGCGCACGCTGAATGGCAGCCGGAATCTCTTCGACCAGCGTGACGTGTTCGCCGTGCCCGCCTAGGCCTCTTACCGCGAGGTCGTACCGTGTCTCTTCGAGCTCGCAGCCAATCAGTCTGTTGGGTCCGTAGTCGCGGAGCTGAATTTGATACTCCGCATTCCAGCGGGCATCGTGTCCGATCACGGCGATGAAGGGCGCATTACAGCGCAGCGCCGTTTCGAACTCACTCAAGTGAAAGCCGATGGTGCCGTCGCCCATGAGCGCGATGACGGTGGCATCGGGGCGATTGAGTTTTGCGGCGATGGCGTAACACAGTCCGCCACCGATGGCGCCTCCGGGACCATTGATGATCCGGGTGGGCGCGGAGAGACAGGCCTGGGCCCACTGCCCGAACTCGCCTCCGTCGCAGATCAGGATCGGGTCGCTGGCGGCGTCAAGAACCGCCTGGATCTCCCGGCAAAGTGTGGCTGGAAGAATACGGTCGGACGGTGAGCGTTCTCCAGCGTCACCGGGGCGTGCAGCGATGGCCGCCGCGACTTGGCTGCGCCACGCGCTTCTGGAATCTGACGGACTTTTTGTTGCTGCAATAAGCATTTCGGATGCGATGTCGGCGTCCGCTCGGTGCGAGATAACCAAGCTATCGCCCAGAAGACGCGCGGCCCGATCGAGCGCTTCGGGTTCTGGATCGATGACCATGAACCGGCAATCTTTCGCGAACGCCGGCGGTCTGCCGAAACCCACGGTGAAGTCGATGAGCTTTCCAAGGCTCAAGACGAGATCCACGTCGGGCAGGACCCTGGCGAGATTGCCGAGCGCCGGGTCGCGTAAACCCCTGGGGCTTTCCATGGGGACGACGGGAGCATCGAGCGCTCGGGACAGTCTTCCAAGCGCCATGCCCGCGCGGCTGGCATTGAGCGCTGGACCGGTGAGCACGAGAGGACGATTGGCGTTCGAGATTGTGTTGAGAATTTCCGTAATCGTGGTGCGGTCGGGATCATTTATTTCGCGCGCGTATTCGTCGGCGACCGGCCTAGGCCTCGACGACACTGCCCCGTTCAACAGATCGAACGGCAGCGCTAGATGCACCGGTCCGGGTCGTCCCGAGCGCGCGATTCGGATCGCCCGGGCGAGATCTGCCCCGAGGGTCGTCGCATCGCGCGATCGAAACACCGCCTTACACAGGGGTGCAGAGACCTCGGTTTGCCTGAGCTCCTGGAAGGCACCGCGGCCTTCCTGGGCCAGCGGCGCGTCGCCGCTTAACAAAACCACCGCGCTTTCGGACGCCCGCGCGGTGTAGAGCGACGACAGGCCATTGGCGAATCCCGGGGCGGCCGTCAGCAGAGCGATTCCGATTTCGCCCGTCAACTGCGACCAGGCGTCTGCCATGTAAACGGCAGCAGCTTCATGGCGGACGTGGATCAATCGAATGCCCGCATCGATGCAGGCATCAAAGATCGGCATGATTTGATTGCCGGAGAGGGTGAATACGGTGCGCGCACCGGCGGCCGCCAGGCCGTTAGCGACGACATCGGCACCCCTCATTGAGCGCCGTGTCCGAGAGCGTGGGTATCTTGCAGCAAATTTGTTACCTGCAAGCTTCAGCTCATGGTGGCGAAATCCGGCTCGATGATCCCCTCCACTATGGGAACAATCGCGTTAACGATCTTCTCGCCGTTCGGGCTTTGTACCAGAGCCACCAGTATGTAGTTACGCCAATTCCGGCCGCGCACGAGTATGGAGTCCGAGTGCCAGTCTCTCCAGGTGCCCGACTTGCGATGAAGACGCGCGGCCGGCGCGCGGAGACGCAATGCGGCCACGAACTTGTGATTCAGTGCAGGCTCGGAGAGGTCCTCCAGCATCTGCCGGGAGCGTTCAGGACTCACCAGTCGCCCGGTGGCTAACAGGTAGTAGAAGCGTGCCACCTGGTTTGCGGTCGCTCCGTGAGAGAGGTTGAACAGCGGATCGCCCCGCCTGGGTCCCTCAGCCGCGTAACGTTTTCCGACCCAGAGGCCGCCGCCGCGATTTTCATCGTAGAGCCCATAACGCGGATCCCGCAACACCGCTTCAATCTTTTTCATGCCAACCTGGTCCATAACGCGCGTCGCGGCTTTGTTGCTCGAAGTGCGAATCATATCGACAAGGTCTTGATGGATCTCCGGCGTTTCCTCCAGGCT
>JBFIYQ010000136.1:0-7377 GCA_041605275.1 Gammaproteobacteria bacterium | reverse complement strand
GTGATGCCTGGTGACAACATACAGATGAAGGTGAATTTGATAGCGCCGATTGCGATGGAGGAGGGGGTGAGATTCGCGATCCGCGAGGGTGGCCGGACCGTTGGCGCGGGCGTGGTCGCCAAGATACTCGAGTAACAGACATGGCAAATCAGCGCATCCGCATCCGTCTCAAGGCCTTCGACCACCGTCTGATCGATCAGTCGGCGGTGGAAATTGTGGAAACCGCAAGGCGCACCGGGGCCATGGTGAAAGGGCCCATACCGCTACCGACGCGGATGGAGCGCTACACGGTGTTGGTGTCGCCCCACGTCAACAAGGACGCCCGGGACCAGTACGAAATCCGCACCCACAAGCGGATTCTCGACATCGTCAACCCCACCGACAAGACGGTGGACGCGCTGATGAAGCTGGATTTGGCCGCCGGAGTCGATGTTCAGATAAAACTTAACTGATCGGACGGAGTGATAGAGAGGATCTGGAAGAGTGATTAGTGATTGGTGATTAGTAATTCGCGATGTGGAAGTCGAGAGCTCGCCTGGAGTTACGAATCAGCCACTAATCACGATTCACTAGTCACTAATCACTGTTCCAGAGAGTTCTCGAAAGCAGATAACTTAACTTTAACGAGATTTGAGGAAAGGTAACGAAAGGTGCCCATCGGAGTTGTAGGAAGAAAAGCCGGCATGACCCGGGTGTTCACCGAGGACGGAGAGTCCGTCCCCGTGACGGTGATCGAAGTGCAGCCCAACCGCATCATCCAGCTGAAGTCGCTGGACGCCGACGGCTACCGCGCCATCCAGGTGACCGCGGGAACGCGTCGCTCTAGCCGGGTGAACAAGGCCGCGGCCGGCCACTTTGCCAAAGCCAAGGTGGAGGCGGGCCGGGGGCTTTGGGAATTCCGTCTCGCCGACGGCGAGGGCGAAGGTCTTCAGGTGGGCAGCGAAATCAAGGCCGGTATTTTCGAAGCCGGCCAGATCGTGGACGCCCAGGCGTTCACCATCGGCAAGGGATTTGCCGGTGTGGTCAAGCGCCATAATTTCGCCACCCAGGACGCAACCCACGGCAACTCGCTGTCTCATCGGGCGCCTGGCTCCATCGGTCAGAACCAGTCGCCGGGACGTGTGTTCAAGGGAAAACGTATGGCGGGACAGATGGGCAACGCCCGACGCACGGCGCAGAACCTCCAGGTGGTGCAGATTCGCGAGGAGCAGAACGTCTTGCTGGTCAAGGGCGCTGTGCCGGGACCTAGGGGCGGCGACATAGTCATCCGGCCAGCGGCGAAGCGCAGCGGTAAATAGTAACTGAGGCGAAACATCATGCAGCTCGGGCTCATAAGCGACAGCGGAAAGAAAGCAAAGGGCAAGGTCGAGGTGACCGATGCTGCCTTTGCCGCCGACTACAACGAGCCGCTGGTACATCAGGTGGTGACCGCGTTCCTGGCCGGCGCCCGCGCCGGAACCAAGGCGCAGAAGAGCCGCTCGGACGCTCGCGGCGGCGGCAGGAAGCCCTGGCGACAGAAGGGCACCGGCAATGCTCGCTCCGGCAGTATCCGCAGCCCCATATGGCGCGGCGGTGGCGTCACCTTCGCGGCGAAGCCCAGGGATTTCTCGCAGAAGGTCAACCGAAAGATGTACCGGGGCGCCATGCGCTCGATTGTGTCCGAGCTGGTGCGCCAGGATCGTCTGGTGGTGGTGGAAAGCTTCACCGTGGACGCGCCGAAGACCAAATCCCTGGTGGACAAGCTCAAGGCGCTGTCGCTGGAAGATGCCCTCATCGTCGTCGATGCCGACGACGCGAATCTGCAGCTGGCGGCGCGCAATCTGCACTGGGCCGCCGTGATTCAGGCCCCGCAGGCCAATCCCGTCAGTCTGCTGGCCTTCGACAAGGTGCTGATCACGGTGACGGCGCTGAAACAACTGGAGGCTCGGCTGGGATGAACGAGCAGCGACTCACGAGCATCCTGATCTCTCCGCATATTTCGGAGAAAACCACCCGGGTCGCCGACTCGTCGAATCAGGTGGTGTTCAAAGTCCGGGTGGACGCGCGAAAGCGCGAGATCAAGCAGGCGGTGGAGAAACTCTTCAACGTCGAGGTCCAGAGCGTGTCCACGGCGAACATGCTCGGCAAATACAAGAGCTTTATGGGCAACGTCGGCCGCCGTCCGGGATGGAAGAAAGCCTACGTGCGCTTAAAGCCCGGTCACGACATTGATTTTCTCGGCGGTGAGTAGCAGGAGTAGACGTCATGGCGCTGATTAAGACCAAGCCGACATCGCCGGGGCGCCGCTTCGTCGTTAAGGTCAAGACTCAGGAGCTTCACAAGGGCGAGCCCTTCGACGGGCTGCTGGAGAAGAAGACCCGCAAGGGCGGCCGTAATAACGCCGGCCGGATTACCACGCGCCATCGCGGCGGCGGACATAAGCGCCGGTACCGCCTGGTGGATTTCAAGCGGGACAAGGACGGCGTGGCGGGCAAGGTGGAGCGTATCGAGTACGACCCGAACCGCAGCGCGCACCTGGCCCTGGTGCTGTATGCCGACGGCGAGCGGCGCTACATCATCGCGCCCAAGGGCGTATCCGCCGGTGATGAGATCGGCTCCGGTCCCTCGGCGGCGATCAAGAACGGCAACGCGCTGCCGCTGAGAAACATTCCCGTGGGCACCGTAGTGCACTGCGTGGAGCTGCAGCCCGGCAAGGGCGCGCAGCTGGCCCGCAGCGCCGGCGCCGCGGTGCAGCTGGTGGCCCGGGAGGGCCTGCACGCCACGCTTCGCCTACGTTCGGGCGAAATACGCCGGGTGCCCATCGAATGCCGGGCGACGGTGGGCGAAGTGGGCAATGCCGAGCACACCCTGAGATCGCTGGGAAAGGCCGGCGCGACCCGCTGGCGGGGCAAGCGGCCCACGGTTCGCGGCGTGGCCATGAACCCCGTGGATCACCCCCACGGTGGCGGCGAGGGCAAGACCTCGGGCGGCCGCCATCCGGTGACCCCGTGGGGCCAGTCCACCAAGGGTCACAAGACGCGCCAGAACAAGCGCACCGATAACATGATCGTCAGGCGCAGACGCAAGCGAGCCGGGAGATAAGCGAGTGCCACGTTCAATCAAGAAAGGCCCGTTCGTCGACTACCATCTGGCCAAGAAGGTCAACGAGGCGCGTGCGACCAACAGCAAGCGCCCGATCAAGACCTGGTCTCGCCGTTCGATGATCGTGCCCGACATGGTGGGCTTCACCATTGCGGTCCATAACGGCAGGCAGCACGTGCCGGTGCTGGTAACGGAGAATATGGTGGGTCACAAGCTGGGCGAATTCGCGCCCACGCGGACGTTCAAAGGGCATTCCGGCGACCGCAAGGTGAAGAAACCGGAGGCGACATGACCATGGAAGTTTCGGCAAAGCTCAAGTTCGTGAGACTGTCGCCGCAGAAGGCCAGGCTGGTGGCGGATCAAATCCGGGGTCTTCCCGTGGAACGCGCGGTGGAGCTGCTGGAATTCAGCAACAAGAAAGCCGCCGGCGTGATCAAGAAAGTGCTGGAGTCGGCTATCGCCAACGCCGAGCACAACGAAGGCGCAGATATCGACGAGCTCAAGGTCAGCACCATCTGCGTCGATCAGGGTCCCACCTACCAGCGCTGGCGGGCACGCGCGCGGGGCCGGGCAAACGCAATACTGAAACCGACGAGCCATATCACGCTGACGGTGTCGGACACTTAAGAGGCAGCTAATGGGTCAGAAAGTACATCCGACGGGCATCAGGCTCGGCATCGTCAAAGACTGGAACTCAGTTTGGTACGCCGAGCGCGCCGACTACGCGGACAATCTCTACCGCGACATTTGTGTGCGCGACTTCGTTCGCAAGAAGCTCGCTCATGCCTCTGTCAGCCGGATCCAAATCCACCGGCCGGCGAAGAATGCCCGCATCGTCATTCATACCGCCCGCCCCGGGATCGTTATCGGTAAGAAGGGTGAGGACATCGAGGCCCTGAGGCAGGAGGTGTCGAGAATGATGGGCGTGCCGGTGAATATCGGCGTTGAAGAGGTGCGCAAGCCGGAGCTGGACGCCTACCTGGTGGCCGAAAGCATCGCCGGGCAGCTAATACGGCGGATCATGTTCCGGCGGGCGATGAAGCGCGCCGTGACCAACGCCATGCGCCTGGGTGCGGAAGGCATCAAGGTCCGTGTCAGCGGGCGATTGAACGGCGCCGAAATCGCACGCTCCGAATGGTACCGGGAAGGCCGGGTTCCGCTGCACACGCTGCGCGCCGACATCGATTACGGCCTGGCGGAAGCACGCACAACCTATGGCGTGATCGGGGTCAAGGTGTGGATCTTCAAAGGCGAAGTGTTCGACAAAGCCGAGGAGAGCGAAGCCGCCGAGGCCGAGCAGGCGGCGGCGAGCTGATCGGATAAAGACATGCTGCAACCCAAGCGAACAAAGTTCCGTAAACAGCAGAAGGGCCGGAACCGCGGCAAGGCCATGGTGGGCAACAAGGTGAGCTTCGGCGAGTACGGTCTCAAGGCGACGGCGCGGGGACGGATTACCGCCCGCCAGCTGGAGGCGGGTCGCCGCGCCATCACCAGGCACGTGAAGCGCGGCGCGAAGATCTGGATCCGCATCTTTCCGGACAAGCCCATCAGCAAGAAGCCGCTCGAGGTGCGCCAGGGCAAGGGTAAGGGCAACGTGGAGTACTGGGTGGCCCAGGTTCAGCCCGGCAGGATGATTTACGAAATCCAGGGCGTCGACGAGGCGCTGGCTCAGGAGGCGTTCCGTCTCGCGGCGGCCAAGCTGCCGGTCAAGACGATGTTCACTGAACGGACGGTGTATTAAATGAAGGCACGGGATTTACGAGCCAAGAGCGACGATGAGCTTGCCAAGGAGCTGGAAGAGCTCTCCCGGGAAGGGTTCAACCTGCGCATGCAGCAGGGAACCGGGCAGCTTGCGCGCCCGAGTCAGTTCAGAGCCGTGCGCCGTGACATCGCGCGGGTAAAGACCATTATTAACGAGAGAAGCCGAACGAAATGAGCGATAGCAGCAATCTCGACCAGTCCGAGAAAGTCGAGCAGGACGCCGCTTCTCAAAAAGCTGCGCGCGTGATGGTGGGGCAAGTCGTCAGCGACAAGATGCAGAAGAGTATCACCGTGCTGGTCGAGCGGCGGGTCAAGCATCCGCTGTACAAAAAATACGTCAAGCTCTCGAGCAAGATTCACGCGCACGACGAAAACAACGAATGTCGGGTGGGTGACAAGGTCAGCATCGAGCCGTGCCGGCCGTTGTCCAAGACCAAGGCGTGGCGTTTGCACGAAATTATCGATCGGGCGAAGTGAGCTCTGTCGGATATCCGGACAAGGATGGACATAAGCGATGATTCAGTCGGAAACAGTGCTTAATGCGGCCGACAACAGCGGCGCCCGTCGCCTCATGTGCGTCAAAGTGCTGGGCGGGTCGCGCCGGCGTTATGCCGGCGTGGGCGACATTATCAAGGTCAGCGTGAAGGAAGCCATCCCTAAGGGAAAGGTGAAGAAAGGCGAGCTATACAACGCCGTTGTCGTGCGCACCACCAAAGGCGTGCGCCGCTCCGACGGCTCGGTGATTCGCTTCGACAGCAACGCCGCGGTGCTGCTGAACAACCAGCTTCAGCCCATCGGCACCCGGATCTTCGGGCCGGTGACCCGGGAGCTGCGCACCGAGCGTTTCATGAAAATCGTGTCGCTGGCCCCGGAAGTGCTTTAGACCGTGGACGCATACTGAGATGGGCATGAGCAAAATTCGCAAGGGTGACGAAGTGATTGTCATCGCAGGTCGCGACAAGGGTAAGCGCGGCACCGTGAGCAAAATCATCTCCGACGATCAGCTGCTGGTCGAAGGGGTGAACGTGGTCAAGCGTCACACCCGTCCTAATCCGTCCAAGGGCACGACCGGCGGAATCATCGAGAAGGAGATGCCGATCCACAGATCCAACATCGCGCTTTATAACCCGCAGCTCAGCAAAGCGGATCGGGTCGGGATCAAGCGTCTGGAGGACGGCAAGAAAGTCAGGTATTTCAAGTCCACCGACGAGGTCGTGGATATCTAGGTGTGACGATGTCGAGACTACAGGATTTTTACAAGCAGACCGTGGTTGACCAGCTGAAGCAGCAGTTCAGCTACAAGTCGGTCATGGAAGTGCCGCGGCTGGTCAAGATTACGCTCAACATGGGCGTGGGCGAGGCGGTCGGAGACAAAAAGGTGCTGGACAATGCGGTCGAGGACCTCACCAGGATCTCCGGTCAGAAGCCCATCGTGACCAAAGCGCGTAAATCAGTCGCCGCCTTCAAGATCCGCGAGGGCTGGCCTATCGGATGCAAGGTCACGTTGCGCCGCGAGCGTATGTTCGAGTTTTTGGACAGGCTGATCAACATCGCCGTTCCGCGAACCCGAGATTTCCGCGGTTTCAGCGCCAAAGCGTTCGACGGTCGCGGTAATTACAGTCTCGGAATCAAGGAGCAGATAATTTTTCCCGAAATCGATTACGACAAAATCGACACGATTCGGGGACTGGATGTGACTATAACGACCACCGCGAAATCTGATGAAGAGGGACGCGCGCTGCTGGCCGCATTCAGCTTTCCCTTCCGTCAGAACTAAAGGTTCAGGAGCAGATATGGCAAGACTTGCAATCGTCAACCGGGAGGCCAAGCGGATTAAGCTGGTTCGAAAATATGCCCGTCAGCGCGCCGAGCTCAAAAAGAAGCTCTTGGATACTTCATTGAGCGCGGACGAGCGGCAGGCGCTGTCAAAAAAGCTGCAGAAGCTGCCGAGAAACTCAAGCCCCGTGCGGCTGCAGAATCGCTGCCGCCTCACCGGGCGGCCGCATGGCTACTATCGTAAGTTCGGCTTGAGCAGAAACAAGCTTCGGGAAGCCGCCATGCGGGGAGACGTGCCGGGGCTGGTGAAGGCAAGTTGGTGACGCGTAACGCGTAACGCGAAGTGGAAAAATGCTGAACGGATGTAGGAGCGAGCGCTAGCTCGCGAACTCCTTAGATCAGGTGGCGATCAGATGACAGACATTGATTTGAATATGGAACACGGTTTGAGGGCTTCTCTTCGATGAGTATGCAGGATCCCATTTCCGATATGTTGACCCGGATCCGCAACGGTCTGGCCGCGGGCAAGGTGCGCGTGGCTATGCCCTTGTCGAAGAAGAAGCGGGCCATCGCCGAGGTTTTGAAGGGCGAAGGCTATATCAAGGATTTCACCATCGAGACCGTGGAAGGCAAACAAGAACTCTTTATCGTATTGAAGTACTTCGAGGGAAAACCGGTCATTGATCGGCTCGAGCGGGTCAGTCGTCCGGGTCTTCGCATATACCGCGGCAAGGACGAGCTGCCTTCGGTGCTCGGGGG
>JBFIYQ010000135.1:0-7458 GCA_041605275.1 Gammaproteobacteria bacterium | reverse complement strand
CTCAGGCGTTCATTTTCGAATACCTGCGCCAGCGCCGGATCGGTTTCGACGATGCCCGCAAGGAAATGGCGCCCGCTGTTGGAACTCATTTTTTTCGAATCCTCCGGTCTGCCCCGGTGCTCGAGCGAATTTGACGCTTCAAGTTTGCCGCCACATGATTATGCGCCGGTGCCGTTGGATCACGACCGTATCGAAGCGCCTCAGATCATAATCGACGCGGCGCAAGATCCGGGAATTCACGGCCAGGGAGGGTCTGCGTTGGGTTCAACCGGCGCCTGCGGTAATCTTTGTGGAAACGGGATTGACGACCGCAATATCACATGTTTGCACTCCGTACACCTCCGGCGCCGGATCCCCGGATTCTCCTGGACGACTTCGAGCCCGCCTATCTCTCGCTCTACCGCGATGGAACGCTCGAGGCCCGCGTGGAGCAAGCGCTGGCCGAGCTTGAAGACTGCTGCGCCTGCCCCAGAAACTGCCACGTCAACCGTCTGGAGAATCTGGCCAAGGTTTGCCATACCGGGCGTTACGCTGTCGTTTCCAGCGTTTTCCCCCACTTTGGAGAGGAAGATTGCCTGCGGGGTTGGAACGGCTCCGGCACGATCTTTTTCGGTCACTGCAATCTTCGCTGCGTCTTCTGCCAGAACTGGGATATCTCCCAGCAGCGCAGCGGGCATGAATGCACCGCGGACGAAATCGCCGACTTCATGCTGGCGCTGCAGGAAAAGGGCTGCCACAACATCAACTTCGTCACCCCGGAGCACGTGGCGCCGCAGGTGGTGGAAGCCATTGCCGCCGCCGTGCCGCGGGGCCTTAAACTCCCGATTGTCTACAACACGAGCGCATACGACGCGATTCAGTCTCTGCGTCTACTCGACGGGCTGGTGGATATTTATATGCCGGACTTCAAGTTTTGGACCCGGGAAAGCGCCCGCCGCCTGGCCAAGGCCAAGGACTATCCGCAGCGGGCGCGGGAAGCGATCCGCGAAATGCACCGCCAGGTGGGGCCGCTGCGTTTCGGCCGCGACGGCCTGGCCCGCCGCGGGCTGCTGGTGAGGCACCTGGTGATGCCGGGGCAGGAGGAAGAAGCGGCGGCTATCTTCGACTGGTTGTCAAACGAGCTTGGCGCGGATACCTACGTCAACGTAATGGATCAGTACCGGCCGGAATATCAGGTGGGTGCCGCATCCCGTTCGGGAGAGCGCCAGTACGTGGAAATCGAACGACGACCCCATCAGCGGGAACTGGTTTCCGCCCGCGCCGCTGCGGAACGCGCCGGACTTTGGCGCGTGGACCAGCGCTGGTGACTTCGGCAACAAACGCTCGCACCCGAGCAAGAGAAAATTTTTCGCGCGCCGCAGAAGCCGTCTGAGAACGCGTGCGCTGCGCGCGCATACTGACGCGTCAAACGAGCAGGAAAAAATATGGAAGCGCTCTGGATCGTCAGCGCCTTCGCGCTGGGACTCAGTTTTCAAAAAGTGGGATTGCCGCCCCTGGTCGGTTTTCTCGCCGCCGGTTTCGGTCTCAACGCGATGGGGTTCGAGAGCAACGAGATCTTGAGCCACGCCGCCCATCTGGGCGTGCTTCTTCTGCTCTTCACCGTGGGTCTCAAAGTACGGATCAAGAACTTCATCCGGCCGGAAGTCTGGGCAGCGGGTCTCATCCATCTCGCCATCACCGCGGGGCTGTTGACTGCCGCGCTGCACTTTTATGCCGGACTTTCCCTGAAGCTCGCGTTCACCGTTGCCGTGGCTCTGGGATTCTCCAGCACCGTAATCGCTGCGAAAGTGCTGGAAGACAAGCGAGAGCTGCGCGCATTTCACGGGCGCATCGCCATCGGAATTCTGATCATCCAGGATCTGGTCGCCGTCGCCCTGCTGAGCGTAAGCGGCGACCACTCGCCGTCCATCTGGGCCCTGGGGCTGCTCGCGCTGCCGCTGCTGAGGCCGGTGGTCCACCGGCTGCTGGAGTTCAGCGGGCACGGAGAGCTGCTGGTGCTTTTCGGGGCGCTGCTCGCCTTCGGCGGCGGATTCGGATTCGAGCTCCTGGGGCTGAGCTCCGAGCTTGGCGCGCTGCTGCTCGGCGCTCTGCTGGCGGACCACGCCCGGTCCAACGAACTCGGTAACGCCATGTGGGGGATCAAAGAATTTTTTCTGGTGGGGTTCTTTCTAGAAATCGGACTTTCGGGGCTGCCGGACCTTACCGCGCTGGGCGTGGCGGTGATCTTCTGTTTGCTGCTGCCGCTCAAAGCGATTCTGTTCTTTTTCATCCTGTTGTGGTTCAGGCTGCGGGCCCGCACCAGTTTCCTGGCCGCCATTACCCTTGCGAGCTACAGCGAGTTCGGGCTCATTGTCGGGGACCTGATGGTCAAGAACGGCTGGCTCGGCGAGCAGTGGCTTGTCTATCTGGCAATCACTGTGGCTGCGTCTTTCGTGATTGCCGCGCCGGTGAACAAACTGGCGCATCAGCTCTACGAACGCTGGGAGGGCGCGCTGTGCCGGTTCGAGACTCAGGAAAAACATCCGGACGACGGACCAATCTCCCTTGGAAATGCGGAGATAGCCATCTTAGGCATGGGACGCGTAGGCGCCGGCGCGTATGAGCTGCTCAAGAGCCGCGAAATCAAGGTCATCGGCCTGGATTCCGACCCCGGAAAAATCGAGCTTCACCGGCAGAAAGGCCGCCGCGTGCTCTTCGCCGACGCGGAAGACCCCGGATTCTGGAATCGCCTTGATCTGGGAAAGATCAAGGCGGTGCTGCTGGCCATGCCGGACCCGGAGGCGAAAAGAATTGCGATCAGGGCGCTGAGGCAGCGCGGCTACGACGGCATTATCAGCGCCACCAATCTCTATGAGGAAGAGGCGGGACCGATCCTGGAAGCGGGGGCCACCACCACTTTCAATTACTTTGACGAGGCCGGGGTCGGATTCGCAGAGCACACCTGGGAGGCGTTGATGGGTTCAAATCAGAGCCCGGACACGTCGGATAACGACACGTCCGCAAAGCAGCCGGCATGAACAGCGGAAAGGGACCACGCATCGCGATCGTTTCGGGCGCGCGCACGCCGTTCGCCAAGGCCGGAAGCGCGCTGAGGCAGCGATCGGCGCTGGACCTCGCCGTGCACGCGGTGAACGGCGCCGTGGAGATGTCGGGCCTTCAGCCTGACGCGATGGATGAGCTGCAGTTCGGAATCGTCGTGGTCACGCCGCGCATTCCCCAGTTTTCCCGGGAAGTGTGTTTTGCCAGTCGTCTGCCCGCCAGCGTTCGCGCGCTGACCCTGGTGGATAACTGTATTACCGGAATTTCCGCGGTCGGCGCGCTGTCGGATTCGATCCGTGCCGGTCGCGCCGAGATGGGAATCGCCGGCGGGGTCGAATCCATGTCCAATCCGACGGTGATGTTTCGCCAGAGGGCAAGCCGCATTTTCGTTGATATGGCTAACGCCCGGAGCCTGCGCGAACGGCTGGCCCTGGCCGCGGGATTGAGACCAAAGGATTTCATTCCCGAGCCGCCGGCCATCGCCGAGCCCTCCACCGGGCTAAGCATGGGCGAACACTGCGAGCTGATGGTCAAGGAGTGGGAGATTCCTCGCGAGACTCAGGACGAGATCGCGCTTAGAAGTCACCAGCGGGCCCACGCGGCGACCCAGGACGGGCGGCTCCGGGCGGAAATACATCCGCTGGACGGGGTCGATCAAGATACCCTCATTCGGCCCGATACTACGCTGGAACGGCTGGCGTCGCTCAAGCCTATTTTTGATCGATCGCCCAGCGGCACGATTACCGCGGGTTCCTCGAGCCCCCTCACCGACGGCGCCGCGGCGGTTGTCCTGGCCACCGAATCGCGTGCGGAGAGCGAAGGTCTGGTGCCGCTGGCGTTCATCCGTGACGTCGAGTTCGCCGCCATCGATCCCAAGGATGGCCTGCTGATGGCGCCCGCGGTCGCGGTGCCCCGTTTGCTCGAGCGAAACAAGCTCAAGCTCGAGGACATGGAGATCGTGGAGATGCACGAGGCCTTCGCCGGTCAGGTGGCGTGCAACCTCAAGGCCTGGGCAAAGGGCTGGAAGGAGCGGGCTATTGGCGAAGTCGACACGGAAATCCTCAATCCCCTGGGCAGCTCCATAGCCGTTGGTCATCCCTTTGGCGCGACCGGAGTAAGGATTGTGTTGACGCTGGCCAACGAGCTCAAGCGAAGAAACGCGCGCTACGGGCTCATCAGCGTGTGCGGCGCGGGCGCGACCGCCGCGGCGATGATTCTGGAACGCGACCGAGACTGAAGCACACGGGCGCATGAACGAAAACGTTAAAGCCGCAAGCATATTGAGCCTCGAGCTGCGTCCGGACGGCGTGGCCGTAATCGTCATCGATGACAAAGAAGCGCCGGTGAACACGCTCAAGGTAAAGCTGGCCGACGAGTTCGAGCATACGCTCGCTGATCTGGAACGCAATCCGGATCTGAAGGGCCTGGTTTTGATCTCGGGAAAACCCGACGGCTTTATCGCCGGCGCGGATCTGGAAATGCTGAGGGACGTGCGCACTTCCGCCGATGCTGCCGCGCTTTCGCGCATGATGCACGAGATGCAGCAGCGCTTGACCATGCTTCCGGTGCCCACGGTGGCGGCGATTCACGGCAACTGCCTTGGCGGTGGTCTCGAGCTTGCGCTCACTTTTGATGCCCGCGTGGCCAGTAACAGCGACAGCACCCGGTTTGCGCTCCCCGAGGTCAGGCTCGGCCTGCTCCCGGGCGGCGGCGGAACGCAGCGCCTGCCGCGGCTCATCGGAGTAAAGCCCGCCCTGGACTTGATGCTCAGTGGACGCCAGCTTCGCGCCCGGGACGCCCACGAGCTGGGGCTGGTTGATCAGCTTACCGAAAAGGGCGACTTACTGACCGCAGCGGTAATCTTCGCACTGGCATTGGAAAAGCTGAGCGCGGACGGTGCGATGCTCAGACGGCCGGTGAATTCGGTACTTACCCGTGCAGGGTTGAGCCACTGGCTGCTGGCCAAGACTGCGCTCGGCCGGCATCTGCTCTTCAGTAAAGCGCGCAAGGCGATGCTGGCGAAGACGCGCGGCAACTACCCCGCGCCGGAGCGCATCCTCAAGGTCGTGCGCACCGGTCTCGAGCGGGGCCACCAGGCGGGATTCGGCGCCGAAATCGAAGCCTTCGGTGAGCTGGCGGTGAGCCCGGAGGCGCGCGAGCTGATCAATATCTTTTTCGCTACCAACTCGCTGAAAAAGGACAGCGGAGTGGAAGACGCCAGCGTCGAGCCGCGGCGGGTGAGAAAAATCGGCATCATCGGAGCTGGTTTCATGGGCGTTGGTATCGGCTCCGTCAGCGCCCATCGCGCGGGCGTAGAAGTGGTATTCAAGGACCGCGATCTGGAAAGCGCGCAGCGCGGGCTCGAACGCGTTCGCGCGCAGCTGGACGACCGGGTGAAAAAAAAGCGCATGACCGAAGAGGCTCGGGAACAGGTCGTCGCGCGCCTTACGGCGAGCGCTGAATATGCCGGCTTCGCCGGGGCCGACGTGGTGATCGAGGCGGTGTTCGAGGATCTCGATCTGAAGCACCACGTGCTTCGTGACGTCGAGCTTCTAAACCAAGATCGGATGATCTTTGCCAGCAACACCTCGTCGATTCCGATCAGCCGTATCGCGGAGGCGGCAAAGCGGCCCGAGAACGTGATCGGGATGCATTATTTCTCTCCGGTGGAAAAAATGCCGCTTCTGGAAATCATCGTTACGGAAAGGACGAACGACGAGGTTATCGTCACCTGCGTTGCGCTGGGAAAGCGCCAGGGAAAGACGGTCATCGTGGTGAACGATGGACCCGGATTTTATTCTTCCCGAATTCTTGCGCCTTACGTGAACGAGGCGGCCTGGATACTGTCCGAACGGATCCCGGTGGAGCGTATCGACTCTGCGCTCAAAAGTTTCGGCTTTCCTGTGGGACCGGTGGCCCTGCTCGACGAAGTCGGCATCGATGTGGCGGAGAAGGTGGGCGGAATCATGCACGAGGCGTTCGGAGAGCGCATGCAGCCGCCTCCGGGATTGGCCCGCTTGAAAAAAGACGAGCGCCTTGGCCGTAAGAACCGGCGCGGTTTTTACTGGTACGGTGATAGCGACCATAAGCGGAAGGGCGTGGATGAATCCGTATACGATGCGCTGGGGATCAAGCCCGACGGGTTTATGGACGACCGGGAGATCATCGAACGTTGTGTGCTGCAGATGATGAACGAAGCGGCGCGCTGTCGCGGGGAAGGCATCCTGCGCTCGGCGCGCGACGGCGACATCGGCGCCGTATTCGGGCTCGGGTTTCCGCCTTTTCGCGGCGGGCCGTTCCGTTTCATCGATGCGCTGGGCGCGGGCGAAGTCTTAGAGCGTCTTAACCACTACTGCGGAATCCACGGTCCGCGTTTCGAACCCGCGCCGCTTCTTATCGAGATGGGGAGGGAAGGCCGCAGGTTTTATCCCAACGGCCCTCACTGAGCCCCGCTTCACGCCCCGTTGTATGGACGCAATTCATTGACTTTAAAGCTTACTTCCCGTCCGGGCCGTAAGCCGTTAACCTTCCTTTTCCGGATCCTTGTCACGGAGGAGTCAACCCTTGGCCGCAGTGTCTGAAGACGCCGTGGCGGCGGCGCCCCCCGTCATCACCTGGCGCCACCGCTATCTGCTGGTGCTGCGCATCGCCCTGTTCAATATCGTCGCTTTCGGCCTGATGTTCGCGGTGTATCTTCAGGGCTGGCTCGACGGCGCCACCGACGGGTACACGGGATGGCTGTGCGCGGTGATATTCCTGGTGTTCTTGTACGGCCTCGGTACCTGCCTGGTTCGGGCAGCGCGGGTGAGCCGGGAGCTTAACGACCTTCGCGCGGGGCAGGTGCGGCCCGGCTCGCGGGCGGCAAGATATCTTTCATCCATTCACGGCCGCAGTCCCGAAAGCCGCAGCTTGAGCGCCAACGTGTTGCGCATGCGAATGGGCAACTACATCTCCATCGTGCGACACACGGCCAACAGCCTGGTTTTCCTCGGCCTCGTGGGCACCGTCATCGGTTTCATTATCGCGCTCTCAGCGGTCGATCCGCAGTCTAGCATCGCGGTGGATAATATCGCCCCGATGGTGACGACACTCATTCACGGCATGTCGATTGCGTTGTACACCACTTTGCTCGGCTCGGTTCTGCATATCTGGCTGATGGTGAATTATCGAATGCTCGCCACGGGCGGTATGCATCTATACAACGCCCTGGTGGATTTCGGGGAACGCCATGTGGGAGAGTGACGAATTCGACGAGGACACCACGGGCACCGTTTTTCGCGACGTGCTCATGCTGGCCCTCATCGGCTTCGTCGCTATGGTCATCGTCATACTGCCGCATCTCAGCGAGTCCAAGCAGAGAGACGATGAGCATCGATCTCCCGGCAATATCGTTGTCGAGATCCATTGGCCGGATGACCT